>JBIIWK010000248.1:0-4871 GCA_044338955.1 Burkholderiaceae bacterium | reverse complement strand
GGCTAATTTTTGGTTCGGTTTCAGCCTATGGCCAGACCGGACCTTGGCGCGATAAAGCGGGCGTCGATGGCATTGTTCAGGCGGTATCTGGCCTGATGAGTAATATTGGTGATGCCAACTCGCCACCAATGAAAGTGTTGGTGCCAGCCGTGGATATGGTCACCGGCTTTATTTCGACCTCGGCTGTTCTTGCAGCGCTGCGTGTGCGCGATGCAACCGGGCAGGGGCAGCATCTTGATTTTTCGTTGTACAACAGTGCCTTGATGTTGCAGTTATCTGCCGTCACCTCGTATCTGTCTAGTGGCGAGCTGCCCTTGCGCACTGGGACCGCAGCGCCATACTCTGCGCCTAACGAAGCGTATCCAACGAAAGATGGTTGGATCATGATTGCCGCTTATCACGATGATCGTTGGCTCGCGCTTTGCAATTTGCTCGGCAAACCTGAGCTGGCAATACATTCTGACTTCGCAACGATACCCAAGCGTGTTGCTAATCGCGATGCCTTGATGCAAGAACTGACGGTTTTACTGGCTCATAAAACTTCATTCGAATGGCAAGAGCTGTTCGAAGCGGCTGACATCATCTGTGGCCCCATCGCTGATTACAACATGGTGATGCAATCGCCTCAGCTTGCGCATAACGGTGTCATTGTCGACACGCATAGTTCGGTAGCTGGGTTGGTGCGGATGCCAGGCTTTGCAGCGGGAGACCGCGATGCACAGTCGCGTGTGCGTTATGGCCCCCCTGCGCTCGGTGAGCACAGTTGTCAGATTCTGATTGAGTTTGGTTTGTCGCAACTCGAGATTGACGCTTTACTCAATTGCGGTGCGGTGCTTCAACGGGCGTGACCTGTGAAGGCCTTCAGCGCGCGTGAGCTTTGAGGTGTTTCAGAAACACAAAAGCGGTGTATTTGATAGGGCTATGCGTTGAGCGCACGGTTGCTTTCTTAAATTTGACTGCCCTCACTTGATGGCTGGTAAGAGGGCATGGAGAAAAAAATGAAATTCAAATCAATCAAACTTTACGAACAAGATGGCCAGCGGGTTAGTCGCATGATTGAGCAAACAATTGAAGATCTCGCGCCTGGCGATCTTATCATTCAGTCGCAATATGCAGCGGTGAACTACAAGGACGCTCGGGCTGTGACAGGTGTCGGTAAAGTCTTATCGAATCTGCCGGCCGTGCCAGGTGTTGAAGTGGCCGGTCTGGTAGTCGAGTCAAGCGACCCCGAGTTCAAGGCGGGTGATGTTGTGACAGTGCAAGGCGGCCGCGAGTTCGGTATGCGACGCGATGGTGCTTATAGCGAGTATGTGCGGGTTCCGGGTAGTTGGGCTGCGCGCGTGCCAGAAGATACTGATCCTTTTGAATCTGTCGCGATGGGTTTGGCGGCCTATACGTCGGCGTTGGCCGTGGATGAGTTGTTGTTACGCGGGATTAAGCCAGAGCATGGTCCAATTTTGGTAACAGGCGGCACGGGCGGTAGCTCTTCATTCGCGATTGATATGTTGGCCGGCTTAGGTTATCAAGTTGTGGCGAGCACGGGTAAAAAAGATACTGAAGCGGCATATCTGCAAAGCATCGGGGCAGCAGAAGTCATTGGCCGAGACGAGATTGCTGGCGGCGATAAGTTTTTAGAAGAGCAGCGCTGGGCCGGTGTGATTGATGCAGTGGGCGGCAAGCCACTAGATGCTGCCTTGCGCTCAACCAAGCAGCGTGGTGTGGTGTGCGCCTTTGGTAATGCGGCTGGTGAAACCTTTAGTACTGCCATTTATCCATTTATTTTGCGCGCCGTTTCGCTGGTGGGTATTAACGGCAATCATCCGGTTCCTACCCGCGGTGCAGTCTGGCAGCGTATGCAAAAAGGTGGCGACCTGCGCCCACGGCACATTCATAAAATTGCTTACACCATTGCGTTCGATGATTTAAAAACGCATTGCGATAAGTTGATTCAGTCGGGTGTGCGCGGTCGCGCGGTCGTGCAGTTTTAGCGCAGTGACTGCGCCCTGACCGCTCACGCGGTCCCGTTTACCAAGTCTCGCAGCAGGGATGCAGCTAACGCTGTCCGGTCTAACAAGTCTTGTGGCAGGGGCGCAGCGAACGCTGTCCCCGCGTGGCGTTTAGTTCGGCGTAATCCCAGATTTAATCAGCAAGGGCCCCAAAGTTTCGATTTCATTTTTCAAATGAGCACGCAGCTTTGCGGGTACTGCCATGTCGGGTGATACGGCTGCTGTGCTGATGCTTTCGAGTTTTGCTTTCACTTCGGGATCAACAACAGCCGCGGCCAAGGCAGCTGATAGTTTGTCGATGATTGGTTTGGGTGTGCCTTTAGGCGCATACAGGCCAAACCAGATGCTGATATCAAAGCCTTTTACACCCACCTCGGTGAGCGCGGGTAGGTCTGGCAACCCGGGCAGTCGTTTCGTGCCGGCCACTGCATAGGCCTTAATACGGCCGCCACTAATTGCGGGCAAGGTGCTCGTGGTTTGATCGCACATGATGTCAATCTGCCCACCCATCAGGTCGTTAATCGCTGGGGCAGCGCCCTTATAGGGTACGAGAGTCAGTTTGACGTCTAACGCGTCCATGAACATCAGGCTGCAAAGGTGCGAGGCAGAGCCAATACCTGCATGACCCATGCTGATCTTAGAAGCGTTCTCTTTAATGTAGGCAATAAATTCTTTGGCATCTTTGGTTGGCAGATCTTTACGCCCAGTCACTACCATGGGGCCTACAGTCGCTAAACCAATCGGTTCAAAATCATCAATCGGGCTGTAGGGCAAGTTTTTAATCATCAACACGTTGGTGGCATGGCTGATATGAATCATGAGCAGCGTGTAGCCATCAGGTGCAGACCGTGCCACCTTTGCGGTACCAATGCTGCCGCCCGCACCCGCGGGGTTGTCGACCACAATCGTTTGGCCTAATTGCTTTTGCATGGCCGAAGCGAAAAGCCGGGTAATGATGTCGCCAGGACCGCCTGCAGCGTAGGGCATCACCATGGTGATGTTGCGTGAGGGGTAATCTTGCGCCAGCGCTGAAGCACTTTGAAATAATGCTGCGGCGCTTAGAGTGGCTGATAACAATAGTTTGTGTGCAAAGCGAACATTCATGGCAGTCGAGTCTTTTAGGGTAATGGGATCAAGGTCAATCGAGCAGGGGACAGGGTTAAGCAAGCGCGGGACAGCATCAAGCAAGCTGAATTCATAGCGAAGCATGCGGCTTGTTATTCGATCTTTATAGCATCTAGCATGGTTGTTTGCCGACATTTGCTGACTCGGCGAGCTTCGAATTAGGGTAAACGCCGTGTTGCTCAACACAAGGGACCGAGCGGCGACGTTGACGAGGCAAATGCACCCTCCTACTATATGTCATCTCTTTTTCAGAAATCACCCCTATGCCCATCTCGATGCTTGAGTCTTCAATTTTTAAAGATATGTTTGGTACGGCTGCGATGCGCGAGGTGTTTGATGACGCCGCGACCGTGTATCGCTATACCGAAACTGAAATCGCCTTGGCCAAAGTGCAGGGCAAACTCGGGGTGATCCCAGCGCAAGCGGCTACCGTGATCGCGCGAAAGGCTGATTCGACCAAGCTTGACATGGTTGAACTCAAACGCGAAACCGAAATCGTTGGATATCCGATCTTGCCGTTGGTGCATCAATTATCAAAGATGTGCGGGCCTGAAGGCGAGTACTTGCATTGGGGTGCCACCACCCAAGACATTATGGATACGGCGACTGTGCTGCAAGTGCGGGCCGGGCTAGAAATTATTGAAACCGATTTAAACGAACTTGATCAAATCCTTGACGTGTTGGCGGCGCAGTACCGCGATGCGCCAATGGCAGGGCGCACGCATCTACAACATGCATTGCCAATCACCTTTGGTTATAAAGTTGCAGTTTGGTTGCTGATGATCAGACGGCATCGCGAGCGTCTGCTTCAGCTTAAGCCTCGCGTGTTAATCGGGCAGTTTGGCGGTGCCGCGGGTACGCTCGCGTCTTTAGGTTCGCAAGGTCTGGCAGTGCATGCCGCGCTGATGACCGAGTTAAAGCTTGAAGCGGCGCCCGTGACCTGGCATGTTGCCCGTGATGGGTTGACTGAGACAATTCAGTTTCTTGCGCTAGTAACGGGTTCGTTGGGCAAGATAGCTTTAGACATCATGTTGATGATGACCAATGAACTTGGCGAGGCTTTCGAGCCCTTCGTGAAAGGGCGCGGGGCTTCAAGCACCATGCCGCAAAAGCGTAATCCGATCTCCTGTGAACTGATGTTGAGCGCGTCAAAGACGGTGCGTCAGCACGCGGGCCTGGCGCTCGATGCCATGGTGCAAGACTTTGAGCGTGCAACAGGCCCCTGGCATATTGAATGGGCCGCAATCCCAGAGTCTTTTATTTTGACCGCAGGGGCCTTACATCAGGCCAAATTTATGCTTAGTGGCTTAGAGGTGGACACAGCCCGAATGCTCAAGAACTTGGACCTCTCTGGTGGCTTGATTGTGGCCGAAGCGGTGATGATGGGCTTGGCCCCTTTTATCGGGCGACAAACCGCGCATGATGTTGTGTATGACGCTTGCCGAGTGGCCGCCACCAAGGGCCTTAAGCTTGCCGAGGTGCTGTACACAGACGTAAAAATTTCAGGCAAGCTTGATCGGACCACGATTGATCGCCTGTGCGACCCTGCAAACTATTTGGGCGCTGCGCCAGAGATGGTTGACCGCATGCGAGCTTGGAAAAAATAAATGAAGCGTATGCATTTAAAAGGCTCGCAGACGTATCTGAATTAGGCAAACGCTTAACCGTAATGCACCATTCAATAAAAAATCAGGAGATCTATATGAACGACGTTTCCCCAATCATGATGAGCAGTGCAGC
>JBIIWK010000247.1:0-4901 GCA_044338955.1 Burkholderiaceae bacterium | reverse complement strand
CCACGATGCTGAACTGCGAGCGCTACGTCATCCACGTCATGAGCCATGAACAGCTTGGTGTATCACACCGCTTTACCCGCGGGACGGCGGCCGAGCGGTTTGCCGATGTACCTCTTGCACAGGCGCCAGGTGGCTCGCCACGCCTTGATCTGCCTTGTGCCGCCTGGTTTGAATGTTTCAACCGCAATCGGTACGACGAAGGCGATCACATCATTTTTATTGGCGAGGTTGAACACTGCGAGCGCACCGAGGCCTTGCCCTTGGTGTACCACGCAGGTGGCTACGATCTCACCCCCAATCTGCAAAAATAATTTCAAGTCATGAGCACAGATATTGATTGCATTGTGGTCGGCGCTGGTGTGGTTGGTTTAGCCATTGCCAGGGCCTTAGCCCAAAGCGGACGTGAAGTGATGGTGGTGGAAGCGGCCGAAGGCATCGGCACCGGTACCAGTGCACGTAACTCAGAAGTGATTCACGCAGGCATCTATTACCCGGCTGGCAGCCTCAAAGCGCGTTTATGCGTCGAAGGTCGCCACCTTTTATACGACTACTGCGCTGAGCACGGAGTCAAGCACAAGCGCTTGGGCAAACTCATCGTGGCTACCAGCGACGAAGAAATCCCAACGCTGACTGAAATCGCCAAAAAAGCCCACATCAACGGCGTATCTGATCTGCAACTGTTATCGGCTGCCGAAGCGCAGGCACTTGAGCCGGCCTTGTTTTGTACGGCGGCGTTGCTCTCTCCTTCAACCGGCATCATCGATAGCCATGGCTTGATGCTGGCCTATCAAGGCGATGCCGAAAACGCTGGCGCGCAGTGCGTGTTTCATACGCCGTTGTTATCAGGCAGCGTGCGCGACGATGGTGGTTTTGATTTGCAGTTTGGTGGGGCTGAGGCCATGGCGCTATCGTGTAACGTGCTCATCAACGCGTCAGGGCTGCACGCGCCCACACTGGCGCGCCGCATCCAAGGGATCCCCGAATCTTCTATCCCAACAGAATACCTATGCAAGGGCAGCTACTTTAGTTTGCAAGGCCGCGCACCATTTACCCGACTCATCTACCCAACACCTCACCATGCCGGATTGGGCGTGCACTTGACACTTGATCTGGGTGGACAAGCAAAATTTGGGCCCGACGTGCAATGGATCGATCAAGTCGACTACGCAGTTGATCCTGATCGCTGCCTCGGGTTTTATGAGGCCGTGCGCACCTACTGGCCCGGCATGCAAGATGGCACGTTGTCGCCTAGCTATTCTGGGATTCGTCCCAAGATTTCTGGCCCGCACGAAGCTGCGGCCGATTTCATGATCGCCGGGCCTGCCACGCATGGGATCCCGGGCTTAGTGAATTTATTTGGTATTGAATCACCTGGCTTAACCTCGAGCCTAGCCATCGCAAAAGAGACTCTTGCATGCCTGTCCATGACTTCATCCTGACTTTAGCCTGCCCTGACCGCACTGGCATTGTTTATAACGTGAGCGGTTTGCTGCTGAAGCATCAAGGCAACATCATTGACGCCCAACAGTTTGGAGACGCCGAGACAGGTCGATTTTTTTTGCGCGTGCACTTTGCCCTGCCTGACGATGTTGGCATCGAGCAAGTCAAAACTGACTTTCTGATCCTGGCGCCTCAGTTTCAAATGAACTGGAACATTTATGATCCACAAAAAAAAGCACGCTTACTGATTTTAGTCAGCAAGCACGGTCACTGCCTGAATGATCTGCTATTTAGAGTGCAGTCGAAACAATTGAACGCTGACATCGCAGGGATTGTGTCTAACCATCCAGACTTTGCCCAGATGGCAAACTCTTACGAAATCCCTTTTCATCATTTGCCGGTCACCCCTGAAACTAAAGCCTCGCAAGAGTCCGCAATCCTGACGATCGCCAAACGCGAAGAAATTGACTTAGTGGTGTTGGCCCGCTATATGCAGATTTTGTCACCCGAACTATGTGCCGCTCTGCAGGGCAAAGCAATCAATATTCATCACAGCTTTTTACCAAGCTTCAAGGGCGCGCGGCCTTACTACCAAGCGCACGCGCGCGGCGTCAAGATCATTGGGGCAACGGCGCATTACGTCACGCACGATCTTGACGAAGGCCCAATCATCGAACAAGACGTTCAGCGCGTTGATCACACAATGAGTGCGCAAGATTTAACACAAGTCGGCAGCGATATTGAATCGCGCGTGCTGTCGCGTGCTGTGTCGAGTCATGTCGAGCATAGAATTTTAGTAAACGGTAGTAAAACAGTGGTGTTTCGATAATGTTAAAAAATCACCTCGAGCAAGAGCATCCTGTTCCTGACGCGCACGGGATCAACTTATTTGATGCAGATGCCGGGCGAGATCTGCTGAGCTGCTATCTGCCCAAAGATTTGCATCAACACTTACTACCGCACTTGCAACGACTGGGTGCCTTAGCAGGCTCTTTGCTGGATGATCTGGCTGGCGTCGCTGACAAACACCCCCCAACGCTTTCAGTGCGCACGCGCGCAGGTCTTGATACCTCACAGGTTAATAAACATCCAGCTTATGTCGAGCTTGAACGCTACGCTTATAGCGAATTCGGCTTAGCGGCGATGTCGCACCGCGGTGGGGTACTGAACTGGCCTGCGCCCATGCCGCCAGCTGCCAAATACGCACTCACCTATTTGTTTGTGCAGGCCGAGTTTGGCCTATGCTGCCCGGTCAGCATGACAGACTCGTTGGCCCGCACGTTGCGCAAGTTTGGTGACCCGGCCTTGGTCGAAAAAGTCTTGCCGATGGTCACAACCCAAGACTTTGACGCTTTGCATCAAGGCGCCATGTTTATGACAGAACAAGGCGCAGGGTCAGACGTCAGCGCAACCGCCACCCAAGCCACGCAAGCCGCCGACGGCAGTTGGTCACTCACGGGCGACAAGTGGTTTTGCTCAAACCCTGACGCTGGCTTTGCGATGGTGCTTGCGCGTTCTGAAAACGTCGACGGGTTGAAAGGGGTTTCGCTGTTTTTACTGCCACGTACGCTTGCCGATGGCACGCATAATCATTATCGGATTTTGCGTTTAAAAGATAAGTTAGGCACCCGCTCGATGGCAAGCGGCGAGATCCGGCTTGAGGGTGCATTTGCCTGGCTAGTGGGCGAGCGCGGCCAGGGCTTTAAACACATGGCCGACATGATTAACAACTCGCGCCTGTCAAACGGAGTACGTGCCGCGGGTTTGATGCGACGCGCCCTCACTGAAGCACTGTACATCTCTAAGCACCGCCAAGCCTTTGGTAAGCGTCTGCTTGACATGCCCCTGATGCAACGCCAACTCAGCAAAATGGCCTTAGCCACTGAGCAAGCGCGCACCATGGTGTATCAAACTGCACAAGCATTAGCCGCGGCAGACCAAGATCCAAGCAAACGCCCCTTGATGCGCATCATGACGCCCTTGATTAAATTTCGGGCGTGTCGCGACGCACGCAAGGTTGCGGGCGATGCGATGGAAGTTCGCGGCGGTTGTGGCTATATCGAAGAATGGAGCGACCCGCGGGTGCTACGCGACGCGCACCTTGGTTCGATCTGGGAAGGCACCAGCAACATCGTCGCACTTGATGTGATTCGGGCGATTCAGCGTGAAGAATCCTTACCGGCTCTGCGTGAGCACGTACACGCGCTTTTGACCGAGGGCACGCCCGTCAGTCAAGAACTCGCAGCACTGCAAGCCGAGCGCATCGAGCAAGCTTTTAAATACGCAGCCGCAGTTGCTCACGAAAATCGCTCTGAACAAGCTCGCCAAGCCGCCACGGGGCTGTATCACGTGGCGACCATGGCAGCCATGCGCTGGGAGGCCAAACAGGCCAATATGCCCATGCGCAACCATTTGGCAGACCTGATCCTCAAGCATCGTTTAGCCGCCCGTGACCCACTGCAAGGCGATCAACTGACTGATACCGCCCTCTGTGAATGGCTATCACAGACGGTCTAAAATCCACACCGACACGATATGATGTCGGATTCACTCACTTCGCCCCATAACCAGAGCAAAAACATGAGCCAAGCCCCTTCTTCTAGCGCCCCACGTACCGGTGGTCAACTTATTGTTGGTCAACTTGTCAGCCACGGCGTCAAACACGTGTTTTGTGTGCCAGGTGAAAGCTTTTTAGCGGTGCTTGACGCGTTGGTCGATGTCAACATTGAAGTGACAGTGTGTCGTCAAGAAGGCGGAGCCGCCATGATGGCCGCAGCCCAAGGTCAATTGAATGGCGAGCCCGGTATTTGCATGGTGACGCGCGGCCCAGGCGCCTCGAACGCCTTAGCCGGCATTCATATCGCCAAACAAGATTCCACCCCACTGATTGTCTTTGTGGGTCAGATCGAACGTGGAATGCGTGAGCGCGAAGCGTTTCAAGAGATGGATTACCGTGCAGTCTTTGGCACGGCCGCTAAATGGGCAACCGAGATTGATGACCCAGCCCGTATCCCCGAGATTCTGTCACGCGCCTTTCATGTTGCCACGTCGGGGCGTCCGGGCCCGGTCGTGATCGCTTTGCCCGAAGATATGTTGGTTGAACTCGCCACCGTGCCCGATGCCCCACACTACGAGGCGGTCGATTCAGCCCCCGCAAAAGGGCAAATGGCAGATCTGGCCGCGCGCTTAGCCAAGGCCAAAGCACCCGTTGCAATATTAGGTGGTACCCGCTGGAATGCTCAAGCGGTCAATGAATTCGTGGCCTTTGCCGAGCGCTGCAAATTACCAGTTGCGGTATCGTTCAGACGGCAGATGCTGTTCCCGGCCACGCACCCTTGTTTTATCGGCGACGTCGGCATTGGCTTGAATCCGGCTTTGCTCAAACGTGTCGCCGAAGCCGACCTGGTGTTGTTAGTCGGCGGACGCATGTCAGAGATGCCAAGTCAAGCTTACACACTGTT
>JBIIWK010000246.1:0-4907 GCA_044338955.1 Burkholderiaceae bacterium | reverse complement strand
TGATGCCGCCTGTTAACACGGCGTTGCTTAAGGCAGAATCAATCTGGCTAGGTGCCATTGGATAGTCACCCAGTCGCGCCAAGACCGATTGCTGCAAGCGCTGCGTGGCTTGCGACAACGTTGTCACCGAGGCCGCGTGAACTTCACCGGCAAGCCCTTGTGCAAAGCTAGGCAAACTGGCTGCGGTTTGACCCGCCACGGCGTACATCAACTGATCTTGTGTTGCGCTCGACGTACCCGCTTTGTTCACACCCAATAATTGATCTAAGACTCTAGCCACTGCCTTGGCGTTGGTAGTATTTGACGCCAATGTCGTGCTGTATGAAGTCGGCACCGTGGCAAGATCGAAACTGTTGCTATTGTTGACGTTATAAAACGCGATCAGTTGCGTGCCGCTGCTTAACTCTGCAGGCTGGGTGAGAGTCGTAAAACGACCCGTGATGCCACCTACGGCGGTGATAATGCGAAACATGTCACCCAACACAGGTACGTAGATCTTGCTGCCATAGCCTGCTTCGCTAGCATTAAACAGGTTTGATAAGCGTGGCGTTAATATTGAGCCTGAGTGAATGACCACCTGCTTACCAACGCTGACGAATGCGTAATAACCAGAGGCTCCCACGGGTGAGGCGCTACTTGCCTGAACGGTACCAGCGATATCTTGTTGGTAAGTTGACCCAGCGTTCAGCGTCAAGCTTTGAGCGATTGATAAATAGCCTGGTGAATTACCAGGCTTGATCACACCGTTCACAATGCTATTACCCGCAATCGTGCCCGTGCCCATCAAGGTACCGCCAGACGCCACGAACACATCGCCCGTTCCGGTAGGAGAGGCGCCGGTCACTACCAAGCTACCTGATGAAACTGTTGTGCCACCGCTGTAGGTATTGGCGCCTGACAAAATAGTTGTGCCAGTGCCTGTAAACGTCAAACCGCCAACACCTGAAAATACACCTGATAGCGTGGCAGATCCTGAGCTGGCCGCCTGAATCGTACCGCCCGCGCTAGTGATGGCGATTGCAACGCTTGAACGATCTCCACTGCTGAGGACCAAGGTGCCACCAGCCAGCACGGGATTCGCTGTCACCCCAATGGCACTCAGACTAACTGAGTTGCCACTGGTGATGTCTGAGTTCGTGGCACCACCGCCGTTGCCACTAGTGCAAACGCTGCAGGCTGTGATGGTCAAGTCCCAGATCCCCGTGCTACCTTGTTGGACGAACGAATAGGTGTAGCCATTCGATGAGGTCAGTCCACTTGAAATATAGGTGGAAAGATTGCTGCTGAAGCCTTGCAAAACACCCGTTAGTGTCTGACCAATTATTGAGCTGCTTGTCGTCGACAGGCTTGAAACACCAAACATCATTGTGCCGGTTGTACTGGCGATTGACAGCTTGCCGTAATCGGCGGGGCTTGCAATGATGATGTTGTAGTTGCTTGGCAGTACGCCTGAATAGGTTAAGGCGCTGCTGGCACCTTGTTTATTCTGAATGGTTGTGATGACGCCAGCGTTATTGATGCCCTTAGTGCCCCCAGTAATCGTACCGGTGTTGGTCAAAACATTGATCGTAGCACCGCTGTTATTTTTGATTCCGTAGACGGTGCCAGAAATTGAACCATCATTGGTGAACGTCGTGATCGAACCGGGACTATTGTTGATAACCCCCTCCGGATTGGCAGCGGTTATCACTCCTGAGGTAGTCACTTCAAAGGCGGTTGTTACGCTATTGGTGCATGGGCCGTCTTTTGTTGAGTTAATCACGGTGGCGTTGCCACAAGCGTTAGCATGTGACTCATCAAAAAATCCCAAGCCAAATACAAATAAAAGCACACCTAGACAGTTGATCAGGCGATGGGCCAAAAGCAAACGAGTCAAACTTACACCACGAGCAGGATTAACCACAAGAAATTCTAAGTTATCGATCATGTCCAACGTTTTCAGGTGCCGCTTAAATAGTTGGTTATTTATGTTCAAATTACGCGTTAGCTTAACAGTTTGCGCTAATGGTGATTGTTTAAAACCTCACAATCTCTCAATAGCCACTTTCAACCACCGTTCAAACGCTCAATGTTGCTTCGAATCATTCGTTCTAGATTCACACTATTCGTACTTGTGGCCCTAGCCCTTGTTGCAAGCCTTTACGCCTATAGACAACCCCTACTCGAACGGATCATCCAACTTGCCGTTGGGCATCGCCTGTCAACTAGTAATGCAGCCTATCTTCCCGATGGCCTTCATGTGGCGTTGTGCGGGGCCGGCTCTCAGTTTTTGGTCGATCCAAAAAGAAGCGAGCCTTGCGTGTTGGTGTTAGCCGGCAAACAGCTCTTTGTTGTGGGTGCCGGTAACAAAAGCACCCAAATTATTGAAAGCATGAACTTTGGTGCTGGCGAAGTCAAAGCCATCTTTTTGACGGCGTTTCACTCATATCAAATAAACGGACTCGGGCAATTACTAAACTGGAGCTGGCTACTTGCCAAGTCTGACAAACCGTTACCGGTGTTTGGCCCAAAAGGCGTTGATAATGTTGTGTCGAGTTTAAATCAAGCCTACTCTATCGATAGTAGATTCAAGCTACACACCTTGAACCCCCAGCATGTTTCGCCCATAAGTTTTGGTGGCCGCCCCATCACTATCAATTTTGACAAGTCCGACGATATCGCAACGATTTCAAAAACCACCGATCTAGAGATTTCGGCTTTTCAGATCAACGGTTCAAGCAATGATCAATCGCTAGGCTATATTTTTCGTTATAAAGGTCGCAGCGCTTTAATCACTGGCGATGTGCCGAAAACTGCCGACATTGTTCAACGTGCAAAAAATCTTGACTTGCTGGTGCATGATGCCTTGTCGCCAGTATTGATGCAGGCCTATTTAGACGGCGCTGCAAAATCTGGTCTGGCTCATGTGGTTGAACTCTTTTCAGTGATCATGACACAGCACACCTCGCCTGAAGAGGCGGCCCGCACCGCGGCTCAAGCGCAAGTCAAATATCTACTCTTTTCTGGCGTTACCCCACCGCTACAGTTACCCGGTGCTGAAGGTATTTTTATGGGCCAAGCTAACAGGATCTATAAAGGGCCCATCAAAATTGGCGCCGACGGTGACGTTGTGTCAATGCCGGCCCATTCTGATGAATTCAACGTCAGAAACATCATTACTCGTTTTTAATGAAGCCAGTACACCGCGCTCATTTGTTTTCTAAAACGCAGATTTTTTTCATCTGTTTGGGCGTGCTGGCGCAGTGCTCATTTTTCGACACGCTGCGGTATTTTTTTGAGCGCGGTGTGTGGGGGTATCCTAGGTTAGGTTGGGTGATCCCTCAAAAAATGGTTCATTTTGGGCTGTTTGAGTTGAACTCGACTGTCGTTTTGACCCTGCACGCGGCAACTAGCTTTTTGTTATACGGGGCGGTGCTTTGCCAGTTAGCAGTCATGCTGTTTGTACGTCCTTCAGCTGCAAAAAAAACCTTTCATCGATTCTTTGGCCGAATAATCGCCTATATATGCGTGCCCTTTTTTGCCTTGTTTGCTTTTATCCTCAACTTCCAAATGATTCACTCAAGCGCCAATCAATTGTTATTTGGTGTGATTGTTCTATTAGTTATCTGGGGTTTTGCACAGGCCATCCAGGCAGCCCGCAGTCATGAATTAACGCGTCACCTTGATGCCGTGTATCTGATCCTGATGTGTTTGAATGCCGCGGCAATTACACGCCTGTGTATGGGCATGCTCTACGGCCTTGGTTTATCCACGACCTTTCTGATGCAAAACCATGAACCAGCCGCAATCGGTGCGATTCTTCGAACCCTGTTACTGATTTTGATCTTAGGCGGCTCGTACCTGTCGTGCGATAGGCTAGGAGCCAACTACAAACCCCTTTTGTTTTTGAGTCTCGTATGGGGCGCTGCGCTCTGGATAGCCTAATATTTCGGTCGATTATTTGCGCGATCTGCGAGTCGCTGCGGTTTGGTGTCTCTGGATGTTTCATTTAGAAGAAAACGCGCTAGGCACAGTCGCTTTGCGTAGCTATTTGACAAATCACTCAATATGACGAGTCATTTGGTAATGTTCAATCGCTTGCAGTACTCCGCGCTATGTAAACGCCTGCAAGAACCCCGTCGGTTCATGCAGATTTTGTCTGGCCCGCGTCAGGTGGGAAAAACCACGCTCGCCAAACTAGCGATCGCAAGTTTTGACGGCGTAGGACACTACGCCTCGGCCGATTTGCCTAGCAGCCCCGATGCGGGTTGGGTGCAGCAGCAGTGGGATATCGCTCGGCGAGTCAGTCAAAACCAACCCTGCGTCTTGGTGCTAGATGAAGTGCACAAGGTTCAGCGTTGGTCTGAAGTGATCAAAATGCTTTGGGATGAAGATAGCTTTCAGGTTGGTTCGTCTCATCCGTTACGCGTCGTCTTGTTGCACTCGTCTCAGTTCTTAATGCAACAAGGGGTCAGCGAAAGCCTTGCTGGTCGTTTTGAATTGATCCGCGTACCGCACTGGTCGTACGCTGAGATGCGAGATGCGTTTGGTTGGAGTCTTGAGCAGTTCATCTACTTTGGTGGCTATCCAGGCGCGGCCTCGTTGATTTCAGATGAGACTCGGTGGCGCGACTATGTGCTTGACTCGATTATTGAGCCAACGCTTACGCGAGACGTCTTACAGTTAAGTCGCATCGATAAGCCAGCGTTGTTGCGCAGGCTGTTTGTTTTAGGATGCCATTACTCAGGTCAGATTTTATCGTTTCAGAAAATGATCGGGCAACTGCAAGACGCAGGCAACACCACGACGCTCTCAAACTATCTGACCTTGCTAGGTGGCGCTTGGTTGCTAACTGGGATCGAAAAGTTTGCGGGTGATCAAGCACGCAGTCGAGCCTCAAGCCCTAAGCTGCAGGCGTTAAATTCTGC
>JBIIWK010000034.1:0-16130 GCA_044338955.1 Burkholderiaceae bacterium | reverse complement strand
GGCCTGAAAGTCGTACCCCTGCCTGGGCCCAGCGCGGTGATTGCTGCGCTGATGGCGACCGGCGTGACAACCGACGCTCACCCGGGGTTTGTGTTTGCGGGCTTTGCGCCTACCAAATCGATGGCGCGCCAGCGTTGGATCCGTACCTGGACACAGTTGCCTGCGGCAACGGTGTTTTACGAGGCGCCTCACCGCATTGTTGCCAGTGTGCAAGACTTACTCGAGGTGTTGGGGCCTGACCGTCAAGTCGCCTTTGCACGCGAGCTGACCAAGCGGTTTGAAGAGCTGGCCAGTATGCCGCTCGCCCAGGCGCCGGGCTGGTTGGCTGCAGACGCTCATCGCGAGCAGGGCGAGTACGTGGTGATCGTGTCTGCACCCGAGCCCGTGGCAAGTGCCGACCTTGATTTCGAGGGCGGTGCGGCGATCGATGTTTGGTTAGATGCCTTGCTTGAGTCTGTTTCGGTGCGCGACGCGGCACGCATCGCCGCCAAAGCCACTGGCTTACCCCGCGATACGCTTTACGCTCGCGCGTTATCGCGCAAGCCCTCTGAGTAGGCGCGGTCGAATTTTACGGCGGTGACAAACTTGGCGCGACACCCGTTGAGGTTTGTACGGGGTTGACCGCCTGCACCGCTGCTTCGCGGCTTGCAAAGGGGCCAATTCTGACGCGGTGCAGATTATTTGCCGTTTGTTCGACGCGTACCGAGGCGCCCAAGTCAGCCGGCATTTGGCTTGAGACGCGCGCGGCGAGCGCTTGCGCCTTGCTCGCATCCGAAAAGGCACCAAGCTGCAGATACATGCTTCCTGGCACAGGGGGTGGTGCGGTTGCAGCGTTCGTGGCCGGATTGAAGCTTTGGGTCGTCATAGGTATATTGCTCGCAGCCAGTGGTGGCAAAGTCGACTGAACGGGCGGTGGCAACGGTGCGCTGGTGTTTGGCCGAGCGGCAACAGGTGTTGGAATTGATGCTGCGGCCAAGACGAGGGGCGCGGTCGTTTCGCTGCTAAAAGAGGATTGAGTTTGCACGGGGGCGTTGGTGGCTGTCGCTACGTTCAGTGTCGCCGGTGCGGGTTGCCAGTTTCGGATTTGGTCGGGCGTAATTCGCTCAACGACCACTTCGGCGCTGCCGGGGCCCAGCATGCCCAATTTGTAGGCGGCAACATACGATAAATCAATCACACGATCGTTTAAAAAAGGTCCGCGGTCGTTGACCCGCACGACGACGCTTTTGCCATTTGAAACGCGCGTGACCCGCGCGTAGCTGGGTAAGGGCAGGGTTGGGTGTGCGGCGGACATACCGTACATGTTGTAGCGCTCGCCATTTGCAGTCGAGTTGCCATGAAACTTTTTGCCGTACCAAGAGGCGCGTCCCTGTGTCTTGTAAGGCCCTCCGCTCACGTCTGGCGTGTACGTTTTGCCAAACACCACATAGGGCTTGCTGTTGCTGGGCGCGAAGGGTTCGATTTTGGGTACCGCGTCGGGTACGGCATCTAAGTTGGCCGGAGGGTTCGCATCGGGACCGTCATCTAAGTAATAACCGCCACCGCGTCGTGCGCCCCCTGAGCAGGCGACTAGCAGTCCAACCACCAGACATATGCACACCAGTCGACCGAGTCGGAGGACGGTGTAGCGCATCAGCTGAGCCCAGGCTGGTTGCGATGCCGTACGAGCAGTTGAGTGTGGTCAGCAAAATGACGCGCCAGCGACTCAACCACGTAAACCGAGCGGTGTTTGCCACCGGTGCAGCCGATTGCCACCGTTAAGTAGCTACGGGTATCCTCGGTGTAGCGCGGCAGCCACTTACGAATAAAACCTTCAATATCGGCGATCATCTGCTGCACATCGTCAAAACCAGCCAGCCAGTCGGCCACCGGCTGGTCGCGACCCGTCAGTGGGCGCAGCGCCGGGTCGTAGTGCGGATTGGGTAGGCAACGCACATCGAAGACCATATCGGCATCGCGTGGTACACCGTGTTTGAAAGCGAAAGATTCAAAGGTGAGCACTAAAGGGCTGCGATCTGCCTGGACTAAATCTCGAACCCACGCGCGGAGCTGACCAGGCGTGAGCCCAGAGGTATCGATGACTTGCCCTTGGCTGCGCAGCGGATCTAACAACTCGCGTTCTTGGGCGATACAGTCTTCAAGCGACAGGACTTGACCTTTTTTGCGCATGCGATCTGAAAGAGGATGGCGGCGCCTTGATTCAGCGTAGCGCTGGAGCAGGGTTTCATCATTTGCCTCAAGAAAGACGACGCGTAATTGTGTATTGCCAGCACGTAGCGCTGCGATGATTTCAGGAAGTTCGCCGAGTTCATCGGCCGAGCGAGCGTCAATCGCAACCGCAATACGCTCGCCAGCGTTGCCGCGCCGAGAAGTAATAAATTCGTGCAAAAAGCGCACCGGTAGGTTGTCGACACAGGTGTAGTCGGCGTCTTCAAGCATGCGTAACGCCACTGATTTACCCGAGCCAGAGATGCCGGTGATCAAGACGACGTTCAGCGCGCCCATTTATCGGCTACCCAGTGCAATGGCTGCGGCTTGGCGTTCCATGAACTCAGCCAGGGTGTCAATCCCGCGTAATTTCAAAATGGTGTTGCGTACGGCCGCCTCGACGAGCACGGCTAAATTGCGCCCTGCAGCGACTTGCAGCATGACCTTGCGGATCGGACAGCCCAACAGCTCTTGCGTCATGTCTTGCAGCGGCAAGCGCTCAAACTTATCTTGAGCCGTTGCACGAACAAGATGCACGATCAGCTTAAGTTTCATTTTTCGACGCACTGAGGTTTCGCCAAAAATCGTACGGATATTGAGTAGACCTAAACCCCGAACCTCAAGCATGTTTTGCAGGAGCGTGGGGCAGTGCCCATCAATGACATGGGGCGAGGTGCGCGAGAGCTCGACCGCGTCATCGGCGACCAGACCATGGCCGCGCGAAATCAATTCGAGCGCTAATTCGCTTTTGCCCAAGCCAGACTCGCCGGTAATTAAAACACCCAAGCCGAGCACGTCCATAAACACGCCATGCACAGTGGTAACAGGTGCCAGGCGGCGGGTCAGATAAATCCGCAGTAAGTCGATGAGTTGTGCGGCGGGTACGGCGGTCGACAGTAACGGCACATGATTGCGGTCGCACTCTTGAATGAGGTCGTCGGTCGCCGTTAAACCATCCGCAATCAGAATCGCCGGCACCCCGCCCGCCAAGAGTTCTTCGAGATGGTGCACACGGCGGCGCGTATCAAAGCGCGTGTAGTAAGCCATTTCTTCGCGACCAAACACTTGAATGCGCGAGGGGTGAATCAGGTTTAAGTGACCGATCAGGTCAGCTGCGGCCATGCCGTTATCTGGGATGCGACGGTCTGCCGCCGACTGACCTGCTACCCAGTTAAACGGGATGTCTTCAAGATTGTCGTGTACTAGATCTTGCACCGTCAGCATAGCGGCTCCGAGAGTTCAGCGTGTAGGTGTGCGAGTGTTTAGGCCAAGCCCGTGGTCAGCAACCGGTGCACCACGGTCGAATCCGTTTCGCGCGCGAGGGTCAGACGAAAGGTGTCATCTGAAAACAATTGTGCGACTTCCGCTAGTATATCCAGATGTTGTTGCGCAGCGTTCTCTGGCGCCAACAGAAAAAGAAGTTGACTGACGGGCTGACCGTCAGGCGCCTCGAAGGCGATGGGTTTAGCCAGCCTAAAAAAGGCCGCGACCGATTGCTTAAGGCCTTTAACGCGACCATGGGGCACGGCAATCCCGGCACCTAGCCCTGTTGAGCCCAAGCGCTCGCGCGCAAACAAACTTTCGTAGACGGCGGCGCGCTCAATCCCGTGTCGGTTCTCAAACAGAAGACCGGCTTGTTCGAACACGCGCTTTTTACTGGTCACCGCCAGCTCAAGCACAATATTTTCAACAGGCAAGATACGCGACAAAAGTTTCATGCGTTGATTATATGACGCAGTACTTGTAGTGTGAGCGATCGCGTCACAGCGGTGGCGAGTCAAGCATCCAGTGCGCGTTGAGCTTTTGGGCACTAAAAAAATTTGCCCCGAGCCAGTTCGAACTGACTAGGGGCTATTACGCTCAAAACCACTACAAGGCAGAAGGACTAAAAGCTAGGACTTATGCCGCTTCAAATAGCTGGCGCTTGGCTGCGATGTGGTGGTGATTTTGGGTGCGATCTTTGTGTTGAATAATCTTGCGATCTATTTTATCGACGAGTAAGTCGATTGCCGTATATAGATTCTCGGCTTGGGCTTCGCAATGAATGTCTTTACCTCGGACATGCAGCGTGATTTCAGCTCGATGTTTCAAGGGCTCGAGCGAGAGCATGACTTGGATATCAATTACGTGGTCGAAATGACGCAAAACGCGTGCCGTTTTACTGTGGATATATTCACGTATTGCAGGGGTAACGTCTAAGTGGTGACCAATAATGCTTAGGTTCATAGCGTACTCTCCAAAAAAGCGAAGGGGTGCGCGGATGCGCGAAAAGGACGTCTAGGCTGACCTCGGTTTTGAGTGGATAACAGCTTTAGTTTAGTCAGATCGCTCAAGAAATCAAGCGAAAAAGACACATTTATGTCACTTAAAAGACATATATTTTGAGCGGAGTTGCGCGGCCGCAAGCTCAAGCCTGAAAAGGCAATTACATCTTGAAATGCTCACCTAAGTAAACCTTGCGTACAGAGGCGTCATTAATGATGTCTTCGGGCTTGCCCGTGGTGAGGACTTTGCCCTCACTGATAATGTAGGCGCGGTCGCAAATCCCTAAGGTTTCGCGTACGTTGTGGTCGGTAATCAAGACCCCAATGCCTCGGCTTTTCAGAAACCGCACGATTCGCTGAATTTCGATCACTGCGATGGGATCCACGCCGGCGAAGGGCTCGTCGAGCAAAATAAAACGCGGGCGCGTGGCCAGCGCGCGCGAGATCTCAACCCGACGTCGCTCGCCGCCCGAGAGTGAGAGTGCACTATTGCGCCGGATATGGGTGATTTGCAGCTCTTCGAGCAGCGAGTCGAGCTGCTGTTCGATCATTGCTTTTGAAAACTTTTTACCGTCTTGGTCGATTTGAAGTTCAAGCACGGCGCGAATGTTTTCTTCAACGGTCAGGCGTCTGAACACCGAGGCGTCTTGGGGCAGGTAAGAGACGCCTCGCCTCGCACGTTGATGAATCGGCATGCTGCTGATCGAGATGTCGTCGATCTCGATCCGACCGGCGTCTGCCGCGACCAGACCCACGATCATATAAAAGCTAGTGGTTTTACCCGCTCCGTTTGGACCAAGCAGGCCCACGACTTCGCCACTATTGACCGAGAGCGACACGTCTTGCACCACCATACGTCCGCCGTACGACTTGCGCAGACCCGTGGCGCTCAGGCGCCCGGGGGTCAGTTGTTCATTGGGTGTTGTAGAGCCTACGTCGTTTGCTGTTTGCATGTGACCAAAAATTAAGGGCGAACGGGCGGCGCGGGTTGGCGCCGGGTGTTCGCGGCAGGTGCCGTGGCTGCTGGCTTAGCAGGTGTGGGGCCCGGGGTGATGACGGGCAGGCCAGCCTCTTTCGCCTTGCATTCTGCCACGGCCGCATCGGCCCGTGAGCGGGGTTGTGCAACTGAACGCACACGCCCGCCAGCGTTGGCAGAGTCAGGGCCAGAAAACGCCTCGTAGACATCGGTTTTTTGACTGTAACGCACGCGTTCACCACTGACCGTGTCAAAGTGCTGTCCACAAATGTAGCGTGTGACCACCGCTTGGCCAATTAAGTCAAAGGTTTCAGTTTTTCCGTTGTACTCAGCGCGTACGCCGACCCCTTCGAGCACTTCATAGACTTCGGGGCGTACTTGTCGAATAAAAACGCGTTTGCCAGGTTTGACAGTACCGGTGCCGTATTGAAAGCCCTCAGCATCCTCGCGTAATTTCAGGGCATCTGCATTCATGGTCATGAAGCCGCGCGTCATCACAACGTTGCCAGCGAAGGTACTTTCGCGCTTGGAGTCGTCAAAATGCAAGGTGTCAGACAAGATCATTGTGCTGGGCTCTTCTTGAGGCACCGGCGCTGCGGTTGACGGTGGTTTTTTTTGCGCCTGCGCTACGCCGAGCAGGGCGCACAGACCCAGCGCTAACCACAAGCGAATGAAGCGGTGAGAATAAGGGGCAATGGTCATCGTTTGGGCCGTGTGGCAGCGGGTTCAGTGGTGTCAGTTTTGTCTTTCGGTGCGACTTCAACATCGGTTGATTTAAACACGTCTAGCTCTTGCGTGGCATTGTTATAGCGCATGCCGGTGCCACTCATACGCGAGCGTCCACTTGTCGCGATGGCAGGCAGGTCGGTGTAGGCGAGGTCTTTTTTGATCAGCATGGTCACTTCGTCGCTCCGAAAGTTCAGCGGTTGGCGTTCGGCATCCGCAAGCCTGAGCAACACCGCGTCGCCTTTCATGACGATACGATCCCCTTCGTCAAACACTGTGGCCGTGCGCGAGGTGGCGATGGTGAGCGGGTTATTGGCCTTCAGACCGAACGCGCGTGGCCGGATGACATCATAGGATTTGTCATCTGGGAAATGCTCCATCAGGTCGCCTTCGAGCCGATGGATCACCAGGCCGTTTTCGTCGGTACGCACCAATACAATTTTTGTAGCCCAGTGGTCACGCTCGTGTGTCAGCCTGACAGGGGGGTCGATATCAACCGCACGTTGAGAGTAATCGGCGGCCCACCAAGTGCCCATCACCAAAGAGGTGAGGATCACCAGCGAAACAATTATTGCAAAACGTTCTTTCATCGTGCAGCCTTCACTGTACCGGCCCCGAGCCTAGCAACCCGGGTTGAAAGAACGCCCCCAGACGCTGTTGGGCTGCCAAAATAAGATCGCAACATTCGCGGGCAGCCCCATGGCCGCCGCGCCGCTCGGCAACCCAGTGTGCGGCTTGAGTGATGTAGGTGGGCGCATCGGGCACCGAGGCTGAAAACCCAGCACGCTGCATCGCGGGTAGGTCAATCAGGTCGTCACCCATAAAACCCGTTTGCTCGAGCGCTACGCCGTAACGCGTGCAGAGCTCGGTCAAGACGGCTCCTTTGTCGCGCACGTTTTGTATCACCGCACCTAAGCCTAACTCGGCGGCGCGCCGGGCGATGATCGGGCTTTCGCGGCCAGTCACCAGGGCCACTTGAATGCCGCTGACCGCCAGCATTTTTAGGCCATGACCGTCCAGAGAATTAAAGCGCTTGAGGGTTTCGCCTTGCTCGGTGTACCAAAGGCCTGCGTCTGTGAGCACGCCGTCGACATCGAAGACCATGAGTTTGAGCTTTTCAAGGCGCACGCGCACTGAGGGCTCGAGCCGGGCCAAAATCAAGGCCTCGGCAGGGTGAACAACCGAAAGGGGACGTTTCATATTTTGCGCAATCCTAGATCACTTTTGCGGCCATCAAGTCATGCATATGCACCGCACCCGACAGCACGCCGTCGTCTTGACAGACCAACATATGGTTGAGCCGATGCGTGTCCATAATCAGCGCGGCATCTACGGCCAGCGCCTCGGCGCTGATGTGTCGCGGACCGAGTGTCATGCCGGCGGTGACATTGAGCGCACGAATATCACCCTCACGCTCAATCAGACGGCGCAAGTCACCGTCGGTAAAAATCCCCAATACTTTACCCTGTGGGTCTAGCACCGCCGTCATCCCCATGCCTTTGCGAGACATTTCTTCAAGCGCTTCAGACATGGTTGCCGAGGCAGAGACTGTCGGCAAGTCTTTGCCGCTGCGCATCACGTCGGATACGCGGGTTAAAAGCTTGCGGCCGAGCGCGCCACCTGGGTGAGAACGCGCAAAATCTTCGGGGCCAAAACCGCGTGACTGCAGACACGCCACGGCCAGTGCATCGCCCATCGCGAGCGAGGCCGTCGTGCTAGACGTGGGTGCCAAATTGAGCGGGCAGGCCTCTTGCGCCACACCGATATCGAGGTGAACTTCGGCCAGACGGGCGAGCTCGGATTGCGGGTTGCCGGTGAGGGCGATCACCTTAACCCCCAAACGATGGGCCGCGGGCAAAATAGACAGCACCTCTTGACCCGCGCCTGAATACGACAAGGCCACCAAGAGGTCTTGCGCTCCGATCATCCCGATGTCGCCATGCACCGCTTCGGCGGCATGTAGAAAAAAAGACGGCGTACCGGTCGAGGCCAGCGTGGCGGCAATTTTGCGCGCGATATGACCCGTTTTGCCCAGACCGCAGACAATCACGCGCCCTTGGCAGGCGAGCATCAGTTTGACGGCTTGCACAAACTCAACGCCTAATCGCGCTTTAAGTGCCAGAATCGCTTGGGCCTCGAGTTCGAGAGTTTGCCGGGCAGAGGCCAGCGTCGCCGAGTGATCAAGCGATTTTGGTGGCGGTCGTGAATCTGAACGTGTCATGGTTTGAGTTTAAACGGTTCGGCACACTGTTGGGGCGCCGCTAGCGTATTCTATGGGTCTGTGCATAATTTAGTATGCGCGACGTTTCCTACCGATTTTTGACTGCGGAGTGCTGTTTGATGATTACGCCAATCCCCTACCAAGACCCCCAAGAGCTGGTGCGCGGGCTCATCCGTACGGTGCCCGATTGGCCAAAGCCAGGGGTGATGTTTCGGGATATCACACCCATGATGCAAGATCCGCGTGCTTTTCGCGCGCTGATCGATATGTTTGTGTACCGACATATGCGTAATCGGCTCGATGCAGTGGTGGGGATTGATGCCCGGGGGTTTATTTTTGGCAGTGCGTTAGCCTATGCTTTGAACGTCGGCTTCGTGCCGGTGCGCAAACAGGGTAAGTTGCCGTTTAAGACCGTTGCGCAGCCTTATTCGCTTGAGTACGGCGATGCCACCGTCGAAGTGCACGAAGACGCGATTAAGCCCGGCCAGCGCGTATTATTGGTGGATGACTTGGTGGCTACTGGGGGCACCATGCTCGCGGCCATAAAATTGTTGCAACAGCTTGGGGGCAATGTGGCCGAGGCGGCGGCCGTTGTGAACTTGCCTGCCCTTGGGGGCTCGGCGTTAATTGCTCAAACCGACACGCCATTTTTTAGCGTCTGTGAGTTTTAGGGTAAGTCGGGCACGGTCGGCTTGATGCCCCAGGCCCTCGCGCACCGGTGTTGACCGGTGCGCTGATTTACGCCTTGTCTGATGCAGCGACCTACGACAAAAATAACTTGTAGACAGGATTGTCTGTTTCATTAAAGTGCGGGTATCCAACCTCATCTAAAAAGGCTTTGAAGGCCTTTTTACTGCCATGCGGCACTTGCATCCCGATCAAGACCTGACCGTAGGCTGCGCCTTGGTTGCGGTAATGAAACAGGCTGATGTTCCAGTCGGGCTTCATCGATTGAAGAAAACGTGTCAAAGCCCCCGGGCGCTCTGGAAACTCGAACCGATATAACAGTTCATGATCGGCTAACGCTGAGTGCCCGCCGACCATGTGTCGTAAATGGGTCTTTGACATTTCGTCATGGGTGAGATCAAGCGTGGCAAAGCCGTGCTTGCGAAAGTTTTTTGCGATGCGTTCGGGTTCGGTGGAGTCTGCGACCTGAATCCCCACAAAAACGTGGGCTAGACGCGCGTCTGAAATGCGATAGTTAAATTCGGTGACGCTACGGTTGCCGATTAATGCACAAAAGGCACGAAAGCTACCCCGCTGTTCGGGCATGGTGACAGCGAAGATCGCCTCGCGGGCCTCGCCAACTTCGGCCCGTTCGGCCACGAAACGCAGACGGTCAAAGTTCATGTTGGCGCCGCAGGCGATTGCCACTAGAGTTTTATTTCGGAGTTTGTGCTCGAGTGCGTATTGCTTAGCACCGGCCAACGCCAACGCCCCAGCGGGTTCAAGCACGCTGCGCGTATCTTGAAAGACGTCTTTGATCGCGGCGCAGATTGCATCGGTATCGACCACCACAAAATCATCGACGTACTCGCGCACCAAGCGAAAGGTTTCAACGCCGACTTGCTTGACCGCCGTGCCGTCTGAAAATAAACCAACCTCGGGCAGGGTGATCCGGCGGCCGGCGCGCACGCTTTTGACCATGGCGTCTGAGTCAACCGTTTGAACGCCAATGATTTTGATGTCGGGGCGCAATTGTTTGACGTAAGCGGCGATGCCACTAATCAGGCCGCCACCGCCGATTGCCACAAAAATCGCGTCAATCGGGCCGGCATGCTGGCGCAGGATCTCCATGCCGATGGTGCCTTGACCCGCGATCACGTCAGGATCATCAAACGGATGCACGAAAGTCAGGTGATGTTTTTTTTCGAGAATGAGCGCATGGGCATAGGCATCGCTAAAGCTATCCCCGTGCAAAATCACCTGCGCGCCCAGTGCGCGTACTGCGTCAATTTTGACCGCAGGCGTGGTGGTGGGCATCACAATGGTGGCCTTGCAGTTTAAGCGTTGCGCCGATAGCGCCACCCCCTGTGCGTGATTGCCTGCCGACGCCGCAATCACCCCGCGCGCAAGGTTTGCACGCGGCAAATGTGCCATTTTGTTGTAGGCGCCACGCAGCTTGAAGCTAAAGACCGGTTGGGTGTCTTCGCGTTTGAGCAGGATGGTGTTGCCAAGGCGCGCTGATAATTGGGGGGCTCGATCAAGTGGAGTTTCAATCGCCACGTCATACACTTTAGATGTCAAAATGCGTTTCAGATAGTCGATGTTCATAAAATCCTTGGTCAAGCTTAGTCAGTGCAGGAGTTTTGCGGCGATACGCCACGCACTCTGAGCCTCGATTATCCCATGCGCTCAATCTAGGATTCCCGTTCAAGGAGTGCGTGCTGGATTCTATGTTTGCCCATTTGCTTGAGTGGCTCGCCTTACCGTCGGTTGGGCTGGGGGCGATTTTTTTGATCAGTGCGCTGGCCGCGACGATCTTGCCGCTGGGGTCCGAGCCAATATTCTTAGCCTATTTGGCGCTCAAGCCAGAATTTTTTTGGCTGGCGGTGCTCGTCGCGACAGCGGGCAATAGCCTGGGTGGTTTCATCAGCTACTGGATGGGCGCTGGCGCGCAGCTGGGCTATCAGCGTTGGCGGCAACCGCCCTCAGGGATCGCGGTGACGCGTGTCTTGCAAAACGAAGGGCTGTGCGAGGTGAGCGCAAGCACTAGGCACCGCGTGGCGCACCCGACCGTAGTCAAATCAAGGGCGCAGGCGTGGGTGCACCGCTTTGGCGCGCCAATTCTTTTGCTTGCTTGGCTACCGTTAGTAGGGGATCCACTGTGCGCGATGGCGGGGTGGTTGCGTTTACCGTGGTTGCCCTGCCTGATTTTTATGACGATCGGTAAATGCGCCCGTTATTTGGTACTTGGAGGGGTGCTTCAGCTGTTACTGCCTTAGCCCGGTGCCTAGCGGCATCTTTGCACTTCTGCGGCTTGAGCGACGCTCGTCGTGGTTAACGTGCTGGCCAAGTGAACAAGGCAGGCGGGCCAGAGCACCCTTACCTGCAGCGCCCCTACTACAGGCAAGGTTGTCGTGCCCCGAGTTTTGGGGGTATTCCAAACATCTTTGCCGCTTCGCTTAAAATAAATGCCCGAGGGTAACCGCTAAGATCGCTGACCTATGAACGCCCCGTTTGCTAGCCATTTATTAAACGCCGAGCCCCTGTCTGATTCGCAGGCACGCTTACGCGAAATCCCCTACAACTACACCTCTTTCTCAGACCGAGAAGTGGTCTGTCGCTTGCTGGGTGACGATGCCTGGGCGCTGTTGTTCGATTTGCGCGGCGAACGCCGCACGGGTCGCTCAGCCCGGATGCTCTACGAGGTGTTAGGCGATATTTGGGTTGTGCAGCGTAATCCGTATTTGCACGACGATCTGCTCGACAACCCCAAGCGCCGTAAATTACTGATTGAAGCCCTGCAACACCGGCTGACTGAGATCGATAAGCGTCGCGCAGGGGATGATGCTGGGCGTGACGAAAAAGTGGCCAATCTGCTTGAGCGCGCGCGCGTCGCGGTCAGGGCGTTTGAGCAAGAATTCGAGCAAATTGGTCGCCTGCGGCGTCAGGTGCAAAAAACCTTAGGTCGGCTGACTGCTCGCGACAATATCAAGTTTGACGGTCTATCGCGCGTCTCACATGTCACCGACGCGACCGACTGGCGCGTTGAATATCCGTTTGTGGTGCTGACACCCGATAACGAAGCCGAAATCGCAGGCTTGGTGCGCGGCTGTATCGAACTGGGTTTAACGATTGTGCCCCGAGGTGGCGGCACAGGCTATACCGGCGGCGCTATTCCACTGACCTGGCGCTCGGCGGTCATCAACACCGAAAAACTCGATACGCTTGGGACGGTTGAACTCATCTCCTTGCCGGGGGTCGCAGAGCCCGTGGCAACCGTACGTGCGGGTGCCGGCGTGGTGACTAAGCGCGTCTCAGAAGCGGCCGAGCTTGCGGGCTTTGTCTTTGCAGTGGATCCCACCTCGGCGGATGCGTCTTGTGTGGGCGGTAACGTCGCGATGAATGCGGGTGGTAAAAAAGCGGTGCTTTGGGGCACCGCCTTGGATAACCTCGCTTGGTGGCGGATGGTGGACCCCGACGGTAATTGGCTCGATGTCACGCGCCTTGAGCACAACATGGGCAAAATCCACGAAGCCGGGCGAGTCCGGTTTGAATTGCAATGGTCTGATGGCACCGCTCCGGCGGGCGAGCGTCCCTTGCGCACTGAAATCCTTGACGTCGATGGCGCGGGGTTGCGCAAAGTCGGTCTTGGTAAAGACGTTACCGATAAGTTTTTATCGGGCTTGCCTGGTGTGCAAAAAGAAGGCTGTGACGGTCTGATTACTGCCGCGCGGTGGGTGTTGCATCGTATGCCACGCCACACGCGCACAGTTTGCCTCGAGTTTTTTGGTCAGGCGCGTGATTCAATTCCCTCGATCGTTGAAATTAAAAACTACCTTGATCAAACCGGCCGCGCCCGTGGTGCGTTATTAGCCGGGCTTGAGCACCTTGATGAGCGCTACTTGCGTGCGGTGGGGTATTCAACCAAAAGTAAACGCGGCGTATTGCCCAAAATGGTGTTGTTTGGCGATATTGTGGGTGACGACGAGTCTGCGGTGGCAGCAGCCACTAGCGAAGTTGTACGCCTTGCCAATACACGTCATGGTGAAGGCTTTATTGCAGTGAGCGCAGAGGCGCGTAAAAAGTTTTGGCTCGACCGGGCGCGTACTGCTGCCATTGCGCGGCACACCAATGCCTTCAAAATTAACGAAGATGTGGTGATACCGCTTGATCGGATGGGCGAGTACACCGACCATATCGAGCGCATCAATATTGAGCTTTCGATTCGCAATAAGCTCAAGTTGCTCGATGCGCTTGAAGCAGTGTGCGCGGGCGCGTTGCCTGTGGCGAAGCTTGATCGAAGCACCGAAGAAGGCGTGTCGATCGAAGAAGTACTCAATGAGCGTAAAGCGCAAGCCCTTGACATGCTTGGGCAGGTGCGTCGGCGCTGGAAATGGGTGCACGACAACCTTGACTTGTCGTTGCAGCAAGCGCTTGGATCCTTTGCGTTGTATGGCTTAGATGCACTCACTGTGACAGCGCGCGAGCGGCTGAACAGTCAGCCCACTGCCCGCCTGTTTGATATGGCGCAAGACCGCAGCCTGCGCATCTCCTGGAAAACTGAAGTCAAGGCCGAGTTGTCGGGCTTGTTCAGCGGCACAGATTTTGCGCCCGTCATGACGGAGTTGCAGTCGGTGCATGCTCGGGTGCTAAAAAGCCGCGTCTTTGTGGCCTTGCATATGCACGCCGGCGACGGCAATGTGCACACAAACATCCCCGTCAACTCAGATGATTATGAAATGCTTGGCGAGGCCAACGCGGTGGTGGTGCGCATTATGCAAATCGCGCGCGATCTTGACGGGGTGATTTCAGGCGAGCACGGCATTGGCCTCACCAAGTATGAGTTTTTATCTTCGGCCGAGTTGGCGCCGTTTCATGAGTACAAGCGCAAGATTGATCCAAACGATCACTTTAATGCTGGCAAACTGATGCCCGGTGCAGACTTGCGTAACGCCTGGACGCCAAGCTTTGGATTGATGGGTCATGAATCCCTCATCATGCAGCAAAGCGATATTGGTGCGATCAGCCATTCGATTAAAGACTGTTTGCGTTGCGGCAAGTGCAAGCCTGTTTGTGCGACCCACGTGCCACGCGCCAACCTGTTGTATTCGCCACGTAATAAGATTTTGGCGACCTCGCTGTTGATTGAAGCCTTTTTGTACGAAGAGCAAACCCGCCGTGGGATTAGCTTAAAACATTGGGAAGAATTCGAAGACGTTGCCGATCATTGCACGATATGTCACAAATGTTACAACCCGTGCCCTGTTGATATTGATTTTGGCGAAGTCTCGATGAAGATGCGTGCTTTGCTGCGTCGCATGGGTCATAAATCGTTTAATCCCGGCACCTCTGCTGCGATGTTCTTTTTGAATGCCAAAGACCCCGCAACAATTAATGCTACACGGCTTGCCATGATTGGCGTCGGTTACAAGGTACAGCGGTTTGTGCACGATTTGTTTTCAAAGTTTGCGCGTAAGCAAACTGCGCAACCCCCTGCAACAGTGGGTAAGCCAGCGTTGCGCGAGCAGGTCGTGCATTTTATAAATAAAAAAATGCCAGGTAACTTGCCTAAGCAGCCCGCGCGCAAATTATTAGATATCGAAGACGCTGATTACGTGCCAATCATCCGGCCGCGTGAAACCTCGGCCGAAACCGAGGCGGTGTTTTATTTTCCAGGCTGTGGCTCTGAGCGTTTGTTTTCGCAAGTTGGGCTGGCCACGCAGGCGATGCTTTGGCACGCGGGCGTACAAACAGTTTTGCCGCCAGGTTATTTGTGCTGCGGTTACCCCCAGCGCGCCAACGGCATGGACGATAAAGCCGAAAAAATCATCACCGACAATCGCGTGCTATTTCATCGTGTGGCCAACACCTTGAATTACCTTGATATTAAAACTGTCGTGGTCAGTTGCGGCACTTGTTACGACCAGTTGGCAGGCTATGAATTTGATAAGATCTTTCCGGGTTGCCGCTTGATCGATATCCATGAATATTTGCTTGAAAAGGGCATCAAGCTCGAGGGTGTGCAAGGTACGCGTTACATGTATCACGATCCGTGTCATACCCCTATGAAGCTACAAGACCCAATGAAAACCGTGCGCTCGTTGGTGGGTGACTCGGCGATTAAAACCGAGCGATGTTGCGGCGAGTCTGGCACGCTGGCCGTGACACGCCCCGATATCTCGACACAAGTGCGGTTTCGTAAAGAAGAAGAGCTCGCTAAAAACACGCAAGAATTGCGTGCAGATGGGTTTGAGGGCGACATTAAAATGTTGACCTCATGCCCCTCGTGCATGCAGGGCTTGTCGCGGTTTGAACAAGATACTGAAGCCAAAGCCGACTACATTGTGGTCGAAATGGCGCGACTGATTCTGGGTGAAAACTGGCTTGAAGAGTACGTTAAAAAAGCCAATGACGGCGGCATTGAGCGCGTGCTGGTTTAGCGCGCCGTTGGTATCGAATGACGCTAAGGTTGCACGCTGTAAGTATTGAGAGGGCGCTAACTTCGCGCGCTGTTGGTGCTGAATGCGCGTTGACCTCAGCGTTAAGTTAAAACATACTGAAGCAAAAGGTTTGAACGTTGATGCGCTATATCCCTGAAGCACAATCGTCTGTCATCGTCACGCATGAGATGGCTTTTGAGGCGATCAGTGACGCCTTTAAGGCGGCCAGCGCACCAGGTTCGGTGGTGTTTCCGGCGCTGATTGCTCATGGCTCAAATCCAGGCAACCGTTTTTCGGTTAAGTCAGGTGCCACAGAGGCGCTCGCGGGTTTAAAAATGGGCTTCATCTGGCCCGGCAACGCCGCTAAGGGCTTGCCGACACATAATTCTGTGACTGTTTTGTTCAATCAAGATACCGGCGGCGTGCATGCTGTGATTGAGTCGGGCGTGGTGAACGCGTATCGCACTGCTGCGGCCGACGCCGTGGCAACGAATCAGTTGGCGCGTAAAAATTCCAAGACGCTTGCCGCCTTTGGTGCGGGCAATCAGGCTGGCTACGACTGCATGGCGATCGCCCGCATTCGTAATATCGAGAAAGTGTTGGTGGTCAACGCCGATTCAGCACGCGCA
>JBIIWK010000033.1:0-16135 GCA_044338955.1 Burkholderiaceae bacterium | reverse complement strand
GAACGTCGACGGCGTTAAGCCAGGTCAGTTAAAGCTGACTGGCTCTGTGCTTGCCGATATTTATCTGGGCAAAGTCAAAACCTGGAACGATCCAGCGATTCAGTCAATCAATGCAGACGTTAAACTACCTGCCACACAAATTGTCGTGGTGCATCGTTCAGACGGCTCTGGCACAACCTTCGGTTGGACCAACTACTTAAGCAAGGTCTCTGCTGACTGGAAAGCAAAAGTCGGTGAAGGTAAAGCCGTGAAGTGGCCAGTCGGTCAGGGTGGTAAGGGTAACGAGGGTGTTGCTGCCTATGTTAAGCAACTGAAAAACTCGATCGGTTATGTTGAGTTTGCCTATGCGAAGCAAAATGGTTTGGCTTGGACGCAACTGACGAACAAAGACGGCAAGGCGGTTCAGCCTGAGCAAAAATCGTTTGCTGCGGCCGCGGCGAATGCCAAGTGGGATAGCGTACCTGGCATGGGTGTTGTCTTGACCGACCAGCCTGGTGCTGACTCATGGCCTGTGACCAGTGCTACATTTATTCTTATGTACAAAGACCAAGCCAAACCTGCAAATGGTAAAGCCGCTATTGCTTTCTTTGACTGGGCGTTCTCTAAGGGCGCAGCGTCAGCAACCGCCTTAGATTATGTGCCCTTGCCAACTGCCGTGACCGACGAAATTCGTGCACGCTGGAAAGATAAGTTAACAGCCGGTGGCAAACCCTTGTTGAATTAAGTTAGTCGCACGTGTAGGTTGTCTGTTACGTCTGAGCTTGCGTTGAGTACTTCTCCAACGCAAGCTCAGTATCCGACTCAGCTAGTAAGAATGATATGAAAAAAACTCAGTACTCGTGGCACGACTCAGCGTTCAGTGGTCTAACGCGGGTGTTTGCGTTTTTAGTGTTTAGTCTCTTGGCGGCGATTTTGTTTTCGCTGATCTATGGCAGCCAAGAAACACTTTCTAAATATGGGCTGTCGTTTCTGTGGACCAATGAATGGGATCCAGTACAGGCCGAGTTTGGTGCTTTGGTGCCAATTGTAGGTACCTTGCTGACCTCGTTCATTGCTCTATTGATTGCAATCCCCGTATCGTTTGGCATCGCGATATTTTTAACCGAATTAGCACCAGGCTGGCTCAAGCGCCCCATTGGTACCGCGATTGAAATGCTGGCAGCCATCCCTTCGATCATTTACGGCATGTGGGGGTTGTTCGTCTTTGTGCCCTTTTTTCAACAGTACGTGCAGCCGACTCTGATCGACGTGCTCAGCCCCATCCCAGTTATTGGCTGGATGTTTTCTGGCGCACCGTTTGGTATCGGTATCTTTACCGCAGGCTTAATTCTGGCGATCATGGTGATCCCGTTTATTGCTGCGGTGATGCGAGACGTTTTTGAACTGGTACCGGCCTTGCTCAAAGAGTCGGCTTACGGCCTCGGCAGCTCAACCTGGGAAGTCATGTGGAAGGTGGTTTTACCCTACACCCGCTCAGGTGTGATTGGCGGCGTGATGCTGGGTCTGGGGCGTGCGCTGGGTGAAACCATGGCCGTGACGTTTGTGATCGGCAATGCCTTCAGAATGCCTGGTTCTTTTTTCGCACCGGGCAACTCAATCGCCTCGGCGTTGGCTAACGAGTTTAACGAGGCCGCTGGTATGCAAAAGTCAGCCCTCATTGAGTTAGGTCTGATCTTGTTCTTGATCACCACAATTGTGCTGGCGTTGGCAAAAGTGATGTTGTTGCGCATGGAAAAAGCGGAAGGCACAAAAACATGAACCTCAATGTGAAAGTGACGATTCAGCCCCCAGTCTCTAGCATTCGCTCTGATAACTGGGTCTACAGACGGCGCAGCATCTTGAATAAAGTCATGCTGACTTTGTCGATGGCCGCTTTGGTTTTTGGCCTGTTTTGGTTGTGTTGGATTTTGGCAGTATTGGTCTTAAAGGGTGGTAGCGCTTTATCACTGACCCTTTTTACTGAAAGTACACCACCACCTGGGCAGGCCGGTGGTTTGCTGAATGCGATCTTGGGCAGCTTTGTCATGGTGGGCATCGGAACCTTGATCGGCACACCAGTGGGAATCTTGGCTGGTACGTATTTGGCAGAATACGGACAACGTGGATGGCTGGCCCCAGCTACGCGTTTCTTGAACGATGTGTTGTTATCCGCGCCCTCGATTGTGATTGGGTTATTTATTTATGCGGTGTACGTATCGCAAGTCGGCCATTATTCTGGCTGGGCCGGTTCGTTTGCCTTAGCGATTTTGGTGATCCCGGTTGTCGTGCGTACCACCGACAATATGCTGCTCTTGGTGCCTAACAGTTTGCGTGAGGCCTGCTTTGCACTGGGTTGCCCGAAGTGGCGCATGATTACGATGGTGTCCTACAAGGCAGCTAGGGCCGGGATCATGACAGGCATTTTGCTAGCGGTCGCACGTGTGGCGGGCGAGACTGCACCCTTGCTGTTTACATCTTTAAACAATCAGTTTATGTCATTCGATATGAATAAGCCGCTGGCAAATTTGCCAGTTGTGATTTTTCAGTTTGCAGCGAGCCCATTTTCAGACTGGAACACGCTGGCTTGGGCTGGTGCCACGCTAATCACCTTGGCGGTGCTAAGTCTGAATATCATTGCACGTTTAATGTTTCAGCAAAAATGATTTTCACCGTTAGACCCGCGCGACATATTTCAGTCTGACTAAAAAGAACCCGAAGGTAAACACTATGGTTTTGAACGCTACTGCAAAACAAGACACCGCTTTGGTATCAAAAATTGAAATTAAAAACCTCAATTTTTATTACGGCAAATTTCACGCGTTACGCGATGTCAATATGTCGATCGCCAAAAATAAAGTCACCGCGTTTATTGGTCCGTCTGGCTGCGGCAAATCCACCTTATTACGCACCTTGAATCGCATGTTTGAGCTGTATCCTGGCCAACGTGCGGATGGTGAGATCTTGTTTGACGGCGAAAATTTGTTGACGTCTAAAACGGATATTTCATTGATACGCGCAAAGATCGGTATGGTGTTTCAAAAGCCAACGCCTTTCCCAATGAGCATTTACGACAACGTCGCCTTTGGTGTCCGACTCTTTGAAAACTTAAGCAAAGGGCAAATGGACGAGCGCGTTGAGTGGGCGCTTAGCAAAGCTGCGTTGTGGGGTGAGGTAAAAGATAAGCTCGGTCAAAATGGCAGCAGTTTGTCGGGCGGCCAGCAACAACGATTGTGTATTGCACGCGGCGTCGCGATTAAGCCAGAAGTGTTGCTGCTTGATGAGCCTTGTTCGGCGCTTGATCCGATCTCTACGGCCAAAATCGAAGAGTTGATTGCCGAACTTAAAAATGACTACACGGTTGTCATCGTGACCCACAATATGCAGCAAGCTGCCCGTTGTTCTGATTTCACGGCGTATATGTACCTTGGTGAGTTGATGGAGTTTGGCAAAACGGATCAAATTTTTGTCAAACCGACTCGCAAAGAAACCGAAGACTACATTACGGGCCGCTTTGGATAAGTTTGACGGCTGATGAGCAAAGTATTTAGCAGCATTCAACACTTCAGTGCACAGACTTCAGTGCACAGACTTGGACGTCTAGCATTATTCTGTTACACTGCTGATCTTTCGGGGCGTAGCGCAGCCTGGTAGCGCATCTGCTTTGGGAGCAGAGGGTCGTGAGTTCGAATCCCACCGCCCCGACCAGTAATCTCAAAAGGCTAGTTTCTTAATTGAAACTAGCCTTTTGCTTTGGGCGACCGGTTTTTTGCTTGAAAGCGGGTCCTTTGCTTTGAGTGGGTAGCTTTTTGCCTGAAACTAGCCTTTTATTTTGCGTGAGCGGTTTTTTGCGGGCGGTGTGATAATCAAAGATGATCCACTTTATCTCTCGGAGAACCTCATGACACCAGAAGTCGTATTTATTGGTCTAGGCAACATGGGTATGCCCATGGCACTTAATCTGCTGCGTGGCGGCTTTTCAGTCATTGGCTTTGACTTGGCGCCAGCTAACGTCGACGCTCTGGTGGCGGCAGGCGGGGCCAAAGGCCTTGACTTTGCGCAGGCCGTGAAAGGCGCCAAAGTCGTGGTCAGTATGCTGCCGGCCAGCCAGCATGTACAAAGCGTGTATCTGGGGGATCAAGGTGTCTTGGCGCTTGCCCAGAAAGGTACCCTTCTGATCGACTCGTCGACGATTGCCCCACAAGTTGCAAAAGAGCTTGGTCTGGCAGCGACGGCAAAAGGCTTAGAAATGATTGACGCGCCTGTATCGGGCGGCCCCTTTGGCGCCAAGGCCGGGACCTTAACCTTTATGGTGGGTGGCACTGAACAGGGGTTTGCGGCGGCTCAACCCTATCTACAAAAGATGGGTAAGGCGCTGTACCACGCCGGTGCGCATGGCAGCGGTCAAACCGTGAAGGTCTGTAACAATATGTTGCTGGGCATCACCATGATTGGTACCGCCGAAGCCTTACGTTTAGGTGTCGCCAATGGGCTTGACCCGGCCGTTCTGTCTGAAATTATGTCAAAAAGCTCAGGTAACAATTGGGTGTTGAATTCGTGTAACCCGTGTCCGGGCGTCATGCCAGAGTCGGCTGCGTCAAACGGCTACGCGGGTGGTTTTGGCGTTGATTTAATGCTGAAAGACTTGGGCCTTGCGGTTGAAAATTCGTTGGCAACCAAATGTAGTGTGCCGCTAGGTGGCTTGGCCCGTAATTTGTACGACATGCACAGCAAGCTTGGGCATGGCAAACTGGATTACGGCAGTATCTATGAAACTTTAGGCAAAAAATAATTTGGCAATCCCACCGGGTTGGTGCATGTGCATCGCCCGAGTGCTGACTATCGGGGTGCGGTCGCCCGCTGATACGCTTCTGACGGCGTGAAATGTATGGGCGAAATAGGAAAAATGCTAAAAAGAGAACGATAGGCGCATAATAGACGGGTAGTGTGACCAAATAAAACGCAGTATCAGTGAAAAACGCCGACAAACAGACGTTTCATTGTCATTGACGTACGACAAAAATTAATCACAACTCTAGGAGACAAACAATGTTAAGTCGTAAGCGCGCAGGTATGCATGTTGTTCAAGCGGTGCTCGTTGCCGCACTCGCATCGGTTGGCTTTGCCAGCCAAGCTGAAGTCGGCATCACCGACACCGAAATTCTTTGGGGTAATTCGGCAGCCTTGTCCGGACCCAATGCGGGCTATGGCGCGATTGGTCGCGCTCAGAAGGCCTGTTTTGAATATATCAACGCCGAACTTGGTGGCGTCAAAATGGGCGATGGCAAAACGCGCAAGCTCAAATATTTAATGTACGACGATGCGATGGAACCTGCTCGTGCTTTGCAAAACGCACGCCGGTTAATCACGCAAGATAAAGTATTTGCGATTTCGGGTAACGTGGGCACCGGTGCAAATTTAGGTGCGCGTCCGTTCTATAACACCGAAAAAGTGCCACAGGTATTTTTATATACCGGCGGGCCAATGTTTGGTTCGAAGGCAGAGGTCGAAAAGTTTCCGTACACGATGTTGGCTTTGTTAGCTTACAACACTGAGGCAGCTCTCTATGCTGCCTACATTAAAGAGAATTTTCCGGGTGCAAAGGTCGCGTTGTTTAACGACGATAGCGGTGGTCCATTTTTTGCAACCGGGTTTATCAAGGCCGCCAAAGAGCTTGGCCTAAATGTTGTCATTCACGAAGAGCATTCTTACAGTGAGCCCACGATTGATGCCAAGATCGATCGCATTGCAGCCTCGGGCGCCACGGTTTTTGTAGACGCGACTACGCCTAAGTTTGTCGTGCAGGCCTTAAAGCGTATGCAAACCATTAACTGGAAGCCGACTCATATCATTTGGGGCGTAGGCTCAAGCATCGGTGGTGCCTTACAGCCTGCCGGCGCCGCTGCCTCAACTGGCGTGTTAACGGGCTTGTGGCTGAAAGATCAGGCTAATCCAGCTTACGCTAACGATGCCGATATGAAGCTCTATGTGCAAAAGCTTGAGCAATACAAAAGCGGCTTAAATCCAGCCGATCAAAACGCTGCAGCTGGCTGGTTTATTTGCCACGCAGTCAAGGCTGTGCTTGAAAATACCAAAGCGCCTACGCGCGAGGCTTTCATGGAGTCAGCACGCACGATGAAAGGTGTGAAAGCCCCCCTGTTACTTGAGGGCATTACCCTCAATACGAATGGCTCAGTCGATGGCTATCCGATCGAGTCCGTGCAGATGGGTCAGTATGATGGCGTGAAGTACGTGTCTAAGGGCGCAGTGATTAATTACGAAGGCAAAACGCCTGCTCCGTAAAGCATTGTCTGTGCACAATGACGCAAAAACTAGTCTTACTCAAGCAATAAATATGACCTCAGGCGCCTTGCAATAGGCGTCTGAGTGATTCAAACATATACAAACACATACACTCGAGACGATCATGGTTCAAAATAGCGCGGGTACAGTACAAAAAGTTGGCTTTGTAGGTTTGGGTGCAATGGGCGGCCGGATGGTGGCTCATTTGAAAGATTTTGCCGACGTACAGGTATTTGATCTGGACGTTGCTCGGCGCGAAGAGGCCGCCGCAGCGGCGGGCGGAAAGGCGGTGGCTAGCATCAGCGCGATGGCGGATGCTCAAGTAGTGATCTTGATGTTGCCCGACAGCCCGATTGTCGACAAGGTGTTGCGCAATGAGTTGCTCAAAACCTTGAAGCAGGGCGCGATGGTCATTGATATGAGCTCATCGACGCCTGCCAACACCATTGAGAATGCCAAGCTCGCAAAACAGCACGGCATTACGTTTATTGATGCGCCCGTATCGGGTGGTATCGGCGGCGCCGAGTCAGGCAAACTGGCCATCATGGCTGGTGGCGACGCAGCAGACTTTGCGCGTGTCTTGCCGCTGCTGAATCGGATGGGGACGAAAGTTGTGCACGTCGGCCCCGTGGGTTCGGGTCACGCGGTGAAAGCCTTGAATAATTTGTTGGGCGCAACGATCTTAGTGGCAACGTCAGAAATTTTTGCAGCAGGCGAAAAGTTTGGGCTTGATCCTGCAGTGATGCATCAAGTGATTGATGCCTCGAGCGGCGGCAGCTTTATGACCGCGCAGGCGTGGCCACGTGCCGTGTTGCCTAAGACCTGGAACTTCGGCTTTGCGATGCAATTGATGAACAAAGATGTGGGGATTGCGATGTCGCTGATCGAGTCGACCGGTGTCAAAACGGTTTTATGCGAAGCCAACGCAGCACTGTGGGCGAAGGCAGTCAAAGAGAATCCGGGTGCGGACATGACCATCATCACGAAAAACATTCGTGAAGCTGCCGGGCTGTAAGCATATTGAGTCGCGGGCGCAGTATCCGGTGGACCATGCGCTTGCGTCCTCTGAGCTGAGCATTTTCGCTTAGGTGCTATGAGCCTGCGGGCGAGCGCAGGGTGTCGCCGCATTCAAGGCGCATCAAAGGCGCTTGGCCCTCTGACTTCTTGGCGGATCAATTGGAAACTTTAATGAATGCCAGTCATAAATTGTCAGTGTCAGACTTGTCTTTGCGCTTTGGTGGCATCGTCGCGCTCAATGGCTTGTCCTTTACGGTAGATGATGGAGCAATTTGCGGGTTGATTGGTCCAAACGGTGCCGGTAAGACGAGTCTGTTTAATTGCATCAGCCGGTTGTACAGCCCCTCAGCGGGGCGCGTGGTGTTCAATGGTCGCGACATCACTTCGGTTAGGGCAAAAGACGTCGCCAATCTTGGTATTGCCCGGACCTTTCAAAATTTAGCGTTGTTACCTTCGTTGACGGTGCATGAAAACGTGATGCTTGGTGGGCACCATTACGGTCGCAGTCGCTTGCTCACAGCACCATTCTCACCAGTCTCGCGTCGGCCCGAAGAGGCTTCGCTCAGTCGGTTTGCGCATGAGTTGCTCGAGCGCTTGAATATGGCCGACTTGCACGACCAGCGCATCGATGACTTGCCTTATCCCACGCTGAAAAAAGTTGAGCTCGCGCGTGCGCTTGCGATGCGCCCCACTTTTTTGATGTTGGATGAGCCGGCCGGTGGTCTATCTCACTCAGAGGTGGGCGAGTTGTCTGACACGTTAGTGAGGATTCGAAGCGAATTCAATTTGACCTTATTGCTGGTCGAACATCACATGGGTATGGTCATGAAAATTTCTGACAATATCGTTGTGCTCGATTTCGGGCACAAGATCGCCGATGGCAAGCCTGCCGATATTAAGGTGAATCCGCGCGTGGTGGAAGCGTATTTAGGGAAGCCGCGATGAAAGTTCTGGATATTAAAAATTTCTCGGCTGGTTACGGGCGGCTGCGCGTATTACACAATATTTCGTTGTCAGTTCAAGAAGGCAGTGTCGCAGTATTGCTGGGCGCCAACGGTGCCGGCAAAACAACGACCTTACGAGCGATCAGTGGGCTGATCAAAAGTGAAGGGAGTGTCTTGCTTGATGGTCAAGAGACGCGTGGCTTAAGCCCTGATCGTATTGCACGCCTCGGTGTTGCCCACGCCGCTGAAGGTCGCGGCACGTTTACGGATTTAACTGTCGAAGATAATCTTCGGGTCGGCGCCTTTAGACGAACCGATACAAGAGAGATCGCGGCGGATATCGAAAAAATGTACGCGTTGTTTCCGCGTTTGCGGGAGCGCTTTCAGCAAAAAGCGGGCAGCCTGAGTGGGGGCGAGCAACAAATGCTTGCGGTGGGCCGTGCCCTCATGCTGCGTCCGCGCGTCTTGCTGCTGGATGAGCCCTCGTTAGGGTTAGCGCCTGTCATCATTAATGATCTGTATGACACACTGGCGCGCGTGAATAAAGAGTTACGTATCACCATGCTGATTGTTGAACAAAATGCTAATTTGGCGTTGCAGCTTGCGGATTATGCCTATGTACTTGAGTCTGGGGTGATTGCATTGCAGGGCCCGGCTCAAGAGATCGCGTCGCATGATGGTGTGCGTGCGGCCTATCTTGGAGAAGTCTGATGATTTATTTTTTACAGCAGCTCCTCAATGGCCTTGCTACCGGTGCGATTTATGCGTCGCTAGGATTGGCATTGGTGTTGATTTACCGCACAACCAATATTGCTAATTTTGCGCAAGGTGAGATGGCAACGTTCTCGGCATTTTTAACTTGGCAGCTGACCGAATTTGGTTTGCCAATTGGTTGGGCCATTTTGATTTCGATCGGTTTATCGTTGATCATGGGCGCGGTCACCTATGTGTTGATTGTGCGGCCGGTGCAATACAAAGACGAGATGACGATCATCATCGTGACGCTGGGGTTGTTTCTTGCATATAACAGTGCCACCGGCGCGATTTGGGGCTTTATGCAAAAAGCCTCGCCAAGCCCGCTGCCTGACCACACCTGGACCTTAGGTACGCTGCGCATTGGGGCCGAATTACTTGCTTTTGTGGCAGTGCTGATGGCGATTTCAGTTGGGTTGTATTTGTTATTTCAGCGCACACGGTTGGGCATGGCGTTGCGGGCTGCAGCGTCAAATGCGCAGTCGGCGCAGTTGGTCGGTATTCCTTACACCGCCATGATGACGTTGGGCTGGGGGATGGCTGCGGCGTTAGGTTCGGTGTCTGGTGCGTTGGTGGCATCGCGCCTGACCTTAGATCCAAATATGATGGGTGATGTGATTATTTATGCGTTTGCGGCGGCGGTGGTCGGTGGGCTCAGCAGTTATCTGGGGGCCGTTGTAGGAGGTGTTGTCGTTGGTGTGTCGCAATCCTTCTCAACAGCATATTTACCTGCACTTGGTGCAGACCTTCAGATCATTGTGCCCTTGTTGTTGATTGTGGCCGTGCTGATTGCTAAGCCCGAAGGTCTGTTTGGTAAAGCCGTGCAGGTGAGGGTATGACCATGACCATGACTGTTAAACACTGGCTACTTGGCGTGGTCTTGGCGGCGCTGCTGATCGTGACGCCAATTGTTGCCCCAAGTTATCTGACCTTTCAGTTAACCGGAGTGATGGCCTATGCGGTGGCGGCAATTGGCCTGAATCTGATCATTGGATATGCCGGCCAAATTTCGCTCGGGCATAACGCCTTTTTTGCCTTGGGCGCCTATACCGCCGCGTTAAGCGTGGCGCATTTGCAAGTGCATTATGTTGTGTCGGTATTGATCGCAGCGGCTGTCACGTTTGTTGTTGGGTTTTTAGCGGGCTTTCCAGCGCAACGTTTAAAAGGTCTTTATCTGGCTTTGATTACTCTCGTGCTTGCGGTATCCGTTTCGCCCGTGATCAAGCACTTTAAGGCGTACACAAACGGCATGTCGGGTATGTCGGTTGACCGCCCAACGCCGCCCGTTTGGTCTGGCCTGACACAAGATGCTTGGGTCTATTATGTTGTGTTGATGTTCACTGTCGCGTGTTTTTTCTTGGCCCGAAACTTTGTTGCGGGCAGCACGGGGCGTGCCTTAACCGCGATACGGCAAGCCCCGCTTGCGGCATCGTCAATGGGCGTGGATGTGAATGGCTACAAAGTCCTGATCTTTGGCTTAGGTTCAATGTTTGCCGGTATTGGCGGTGCAATTTTTAACTTCTCGATCGGGTTTATTGCCCCTGATTCTTTTAACCTCTTGCTGTCAGTGAGTTTTCTTGCTGCAATTGTGGTGGGCGGCTTAGGCACGGTATGGGGTGCGTTGGTGGCGGGTTTGTTTTTACAATTTGTACCGTCGTATGCCTCAGACATCAGCAATGCGTTAGCGGGTGCTGTGTACGGTGGGATCCTAATCGTATGTATGTTCTTTATGCCCAAAGGTATCGTCGGTTCAGTGATTGCTTGGTTGCGCGAGCGTCGCTTGGCAAAAAATTGAAAGGTTGAAAATGCGTTTAGCAATTTTGGATGATTACCTAGGTATTGGGCAGACGATTGTCGATTGGGGTGTAGTTCCTGGGTTGGCGGTTGTTAGCTTTCGCGATCATGTGCACAATCAAAATGAGTTAGTTGATCGCTTGGCTGAGTTTGATGTGGTGATGCGGATTCGCGAGCGTACTGAGTTTCCACGTGAAGTGCTCGCGCGCTTGCCGAAATTAAAGTTGCTGTTAGCCACCGGTATGCGTAATGCACGTTCGATTGATTTGCGTGCCGCAGACGAACTTGGCATTGTTGTGAGTACGACCGAGGCACAACATCAAACAACGGTTGAAGTGACTTGGGCATTAATTCTTGGGTTGTTTCGTTCGATTCCGCAAGAAAGCGCCTCGCTGCGAGCTGGCGGTTGGCAGGTCAGCTTAGGCCGTGGGTTGGCTGGCAAGACCTTAGGTATTGTCGGGCTAGGCAATATGGGGATCCCTGTTGCGCAGATCGGTCAGTTGTTTGGGATGAAGGTGGTGGCCTGGAGTCGCAACATGACGCCTGAGCGGGCGGGTGTTTATCAGGTTGAGGCCGTTTCGAAAGAGACGCTGTTTCGTCAGTCTGATGTGATCACGATTCATATGCCGCTTAGCGACGGCACCCTGGGTCTGGTCTCAGCGGCAGACATCGCTCTCATGAAAAAAGATGCCTTTTTGATCAATACCTCGCGCCCACAAATTGTGGCAGAAGGCGCGCTACTTGAGGCGCTTGAGCTGCGTCGTATCGGTGGCGCAGGGCTCGATGTGTTTGAGGTTGAACCACTGCCCTGTGATCATCCGTACCGCAGCTTACCCAACGTGTTGGCTACGCCGCATATCGGGTTTGTCACAAAAGAAAATATGGAGGAGTTTTTCCATACCTCACTCAAGAATTTATTAGCTTTTTTGGCCGGTTCGCCGATTAATGTGATTAACGGCGCACGGCCCTTTTTGCCAGATTCACAGGTGTCTAAGCAAATGCACGCAAAGGGCGCCTGACAGCGGGCGGCTTGCCTGAAGTCGCATCTGATCAAGTCAGTTGAGCTCGAACGGCTGTCTGAGATCTTATCGCGTCTGTAGTCACGCAGTGCGCTGCGGCCTGTACGTTGAGTGATGCCTCGATCTCGAGCTGACTGCGCAGAGCTATTTCCCCGTTGATATTGATGTACTAAATACGAGTCTTTAATGTACTATTTTAATAAATCGTAAGTAACTGATAATAAAATTATTTCTTTAATTGAAATGACTCAACGCCAACGGCAGCACAATCTGCATAAACGTCTGGTTTAGCGGTAGATACACGGGCTGCACGCACCAACGGGTGCGCCAGCATACGCTTCATGATTTCGTCACAGAGGGTCTCTTGCAGCTGAATGTGGCCGGGCGCGATGATATCGGCAATCGTTTGACGCATAAAGTCGTAGTCAACCACTTCGCTTAAATCATCGTGGCTGGGCGTGTTATCGGTGAGGGGTACAAAAAGATCCACATTGACGATGACACGCTGTTCGCCCTTTTTTTCAAACTCGTGCACGCCGATATTCATGTTGATCTCAAAATCCTTGAGAAACAAGCGGCGGCAATTTGAGAGGTCAGGGTGCTGGAGAAGGGCAAGTGTCATGAGAGTACCGAAAACATTTTTGAAAGTGAAAAATCAACAGGATGAGGCCTATGCCGAGAGTTATCACCGGTTAGATCGCTCAAATTGAGGCTAGTAAAGTCAGGTTACTTCAAATCAAACAGGCCTCACCCCTTAACGCAGATCAAGTCAGAAACATGACGTCCCGCTTTGAAGGGTTTAGATGCTGCCCGCCGTCGACAAAGAGTGTAGTGCCTGTGATGGCATGCGCCGACGCTAAGTACACCACAGCCTCGGCGATATCTTCGGGCGTCGAAGATTGACCTAAAGGTGTTTGTTGATGCGCCCGTTCAAAACCCTCTTGTGTTTGATCGCCTGATATTAACGTCAGCCCAGGCGCCAGACCAACCACTCTGAGCTCAGGCGCATACGCTTGTGCGAGCAAGGTGGTGGCTTGGTAGAGTGCCGATTTTGATAAGGTGTAAGACAAAAAATCTGGATTTGGATTAGCGAGTTTTTGATCCAGCAAATTAATGATCACCGAAGGATGTGTGAACACACGAGCAGAGGTTTCTTTTGCGTTTAGGCGGGCGCGATACAGATCGCGGCTCAGTGCAATCGGTGCGATCGCGTTGATCTGCATGTGCGTCGCGAATTGGGTAGGGCTAAAACCTTCGGCATCGTCAAAGGCGAATAATGAGGCGCTATTCACAATGCAATCTGGCAGGCCAAGCGCGATCGTGCACTGCGCTACTAACGAATCGACTTGGGTTTGTTGAGCAAAGTCTGCCTGTAGTGCAACAGCACGGCGCCCTAGGCCTTGCACTGCCAGCACGGTCTCTTGAGCCTCAGCGACCGATTGGCCATAGTGCACACCGATATCCCAGCCTTCTTGCGCTAAACGTAGAGCGATCGAGCGCCCTAAGCGCTTTGCAGCACCCGTGACGAGCGCGATTTTGGTAGAAGCATTCACCACATGACCTCATAGGTTTGAGCGATTGTTGAACAAGCATTCATCGAAGAGTCTAGCCGAGTTGAACGCTTTTTGAATAACCGATCATCGAATGTCCTTGTAGCCTCGGTAATTCATGTTGCCTGCTCGCAATTTTGATAGCTCTTGGCGATACAACGCGTGGCAAGTTCTTGGGCTCGGGTTACCGATTCTTTTGACATCGTTTCAGAAAGTTCGGCAAGGGTGCGTACTGCACTCTGCTCGCCCAGACCGCGTGCGATATCCAACCACATGTATGCCAGAATTTTATTCTGCGTAACGCCTAAACCTTTTGCATAGAGCGTGCCGAGTTGACGTTGTGCGTGCGGGTCGCCTTGCGCCGCCGCCAGCGCAAACCATTTGCGCGCTTCCGCAGGGTTTGGCTTGAGGCCAAAACCATTGAGGTTCATCAGCGCTAAGCGATATTGCGCGTTCGGGTCTGCGGCGACCGCCGCCAACCTATACCAGTGCAAGGCTTGCTTGTCGCTGTGCGCGACACCTCGACCAGCTTCATACATAAATCCCAAATGGTATTGCGCACTCGCGTGACCTTGCGCTGCAGCCTTTTCAAACCAGATCCTTGCCAGCTTGTAGTCTTGTGCGACGCCTTGGCCGTTGTCGTACAGGACCCCCAACATGTTTTGAGCCTCTGCGTTGCCGCCTTGTCCAAGCTTGTTGAGTTGCGCGACGGCCTCTGAGGTTTTGCCCTCGTCAAACAGTGCCATGCTTTCAGAGACGGTTTGCGCCTGACTGTTCAGACATAGCAGCATCAGAAGAGAGGCAAGTGAATTGCGCAGCGTCATAGGCGCTTAAGGCGAGAAGAAAGAGGGCGGGGTTGCGTCATGTGATTTTCAGACGAGAGGCAAGTGAAGGGCCTCTTGTCACCTGAGCATGAGGCAAAGGGCAAATGAATGGCTTGGTGACATGTGATTTTGATCGACCGTTCATACCTACGATTATGACAATAAGTTGCTGCGAATTTTAGAGTAACCACTGGCTAAATCGTAGGCGTGCCCAAGTTGTAGCACGCTCATGTCGTTTTGTACTGGGCCGATAATCTGCAGCCCAACGGGTAGGCCGGCACTCGTAAACCCAGCCGGTGCCGCCAAGGTTGGTAGGCCTGCCATCGTGGCCGGGATGACCGATTGCATCCAGCGATGGTAGGTATCCATGGGTTTTCCGGCGATGTGCTTAGGCCAGTGCTCTTCGGCGGCAAACGGGCTCACCTGCGCTGCGGGCATCACTAAAAAGTCGAAACTTTCAAACAGGCGTCGTAGTTCTTGATACCAGGCCGTACGCACTTTGGCCGCGGCAAACACGTCGGGCCCTGACAGGGCTAAGCCGCGTTCGATCTCCCATACTGCCTCTGGCTTGAGTAGGGCGCGCGAACTGGTAGAGTGATAGTGGTGGGCATTGCCCCCCGAAAACGTAAAGCTGCGCAGCGTGAGCCAGGCATGCCAGAGTTGTTCGAGATCAAACTTTGGCACAGTCGCTTCAACTGTGCAGCCAATGGTTTTGAAGTGTTCGAGAGCAGTTTCGGTGATGCCTAAGAGGCCCGCTTCAATGGGCAAGTGGCCACCTAAATCGCCGAGCCAGCCGATGCGAGTGCCGCGTAACTCGCGTTCAAGGGGTTGCTCAAATAATTTCACATCATCTTGTCTGCGCGATAACGGTAAGCGCGCGTCAAATCCAGCTTGCACTGACAGTAACAACGTCAGATCAGGGATATTGCGCGCCATCGGGCCCGTGACGCTGAATTGCTGAAAAAAGACTTCTTCGCCGGGGCCGTGTGGCACACAGCCTGGCGAGGTGCGAAAGCCAAACACGTTGTTAAAGGCCGCTGGAGTGCGTAGCGACCCCATCATGTCAGAGCCGTCAGCGACCGGCAGCATATTTAAGGCTAACGCCACGCCCGCACCGCCACTACTGCCACCCGCGCAGCGCGAAGGGTCAAAGGCGTTGCGGGTGATACCGTAGACAGGGTTGTAGGTGTGTGCGCCCAAGCCAAACTCTGGCGAGTTGGTACGCCCTACAAAAATCGCCCCGGCGGCGCGCACGCGCGCATTGGCCGCAGAATCCGTCGTGGTGACTTGACCTTTAAAAATCGGTGAGCCGTTGGTCGTGATCATGCCTGCGACGGGTGCGATGTCTTTGGGTGCCTGAGGAAACCCATGCAGCGCGCCCATGCTTTGTTTGCGATCTAACTGTGCATCGCGTTCGCGTGCTTGAGCAAATAGGGCGTCGGGGTCAGGCATGGCCACGATGGCGTTGACGGTTGGGTTTTGCTGGTCTATTTGCACCAAGTAGGCTTCGAGAACTTCGGTACAAGAGATCTCGCGGCGATGAATCGCACGCGACAGGCTTACAGCATCGAGCGAAACAATAGAACTGGAGGGGGCGGTGGCTGAGGTCATGACAGGCGCTCGTGCAAAAGACGCTATTGTGCCACCGCAGCGCTCGGGATGGCTTAAGCGCGGTCGGCCGCTTGAGAACTTGGCATATCAAGGTTTTCCCGCTGTTTCTTCGCCCCCCACTTTTAAGCGCAGACAGAGTTCGGTTGTCGGTCACTCATTTCTACCAAAATGAGCCGCCAGTGAGGTATCTTGTTAACTTGAGAACAATATTGATTGAGCCGCACAGGCCAACAACCTAAGCAGACATGACGCGAGCACGCCCGCTAACAGCGGATTCAGTAGCCAAGTAGGCCCTCGACAGCGTATCCTCGACCGTTGCGAGCACTATCGATATCTTGGCTGAG
>JBIIWK010000245.1:0-4977 GCA_044338955.1 Burkholderiaceae bacterium | reverse complement strand
TTGTACGCCATCAAGCGTGGCAGTCTCTTCGAGGTCAGAGTCAGGCTGGGGATCAGAGATCTCGATTGAGATTTTCCCACCACTTGCATTACGGTATTCGATCAACAAATCTTGCACGCGACGGCCGTAGCCCTTTAGCACCAAGGGCATACCCGCTTCAGACTGAGAAAAATAAAACCGAATTGTGACCGGTGCTTGTAATTTTTTTAAGATATCGCGCGTGCCATCAGACAGAGTGTAACTTTTGGCCTGCGTCAAATCCACACGCGAATAATAAAAATACGCGAAGACATTAACCGCTACCAAACTAGCAACCGCAAGAGCGATCACGACAAAAGAATTTCGATATAAACGATTCAGCATGATCACCCCTTAACCCGCACGATGACCGCGCAAGACCACACCTGTGGCGAATAACGAAAAAACCGAAATAGACACAAAATAAATGACATCGCGGCTATCCAGAACGCCCTTTTGAAAACCATCAAAATGGGATAACACTGAAAACCCTGCCATCACTTCGATACCTTCTGTGCCTATCCAGCGCCCAACTAAATCTAAGATGGGCGGAAACCCAAGCAGATTGAGAAGCAAGCAAATCATGATCGAAAAAATAAAGGCAATCACTTGATTGCGCGTGCAGGCCGAGGCCAGCGAGGCAATGGACAAGTAGGTACCGGCAACCAGGGCACAACCAACGTAACCAGCCAGGATCGTGCCGTTATCAGGCGAACCCAACCAGTTCACTGTGAGCACCATCGGAAAGCTCAATGCAATCGCTAAAATCAAAAACGCCCACGAGGCTAAAAACTTGCCCAAGATTGCCTGCCAAGGAGCGATCGGCATCGTCAATAACAATTCGATCGTGCCTAAGCGATGCTCTTCAGACCACAAACGCATGCCAACTGCAGGCACTAAAAACAAAAAGAGCCAAGGCATCCAGTTAAAAAACGCGGCTAACGACGCATCACCACGCTCAAAAAATCCACCGAAGGTGAAGGTGAAGATACCTGCCAATAACAGGTAGGCAATTAAGAATACAAAGGCCAAGGGTGACTCAAAATACGCCCGCCATTCTCTGGCTGCAATGGCTCTTGTGGCTGAAAAGATATTCATGATTAGGCTCCGGAGTGTGAGGCGGTCTGGCGCTCGGCGCCAGTGACTTCACGAAAATAGTCGTCAATTCTTCCGGTTTTGGATCTTGACTTGAACTCGTCAGGTGTACCTTGTGCCACGATGCGCCCTTGCGAGATGATCACGGCGCGGCTACACACGGCCTCGACTTCTTCAAGCACATGCGTCGAGATAATGATCGACTTGGTACGTCCCATTTCACGGATCAGCTGACGCATGTCGTGCTTTTGATTTGGATCTAAGCCATCTGTCGGCTCATCCAAGATCAACACTTCAGGGTCGTGAATCAACGACTGCGCCAAGCAGGTACGTTGGCGAAAACCCTTTGACAAGGTATCAATCGTTTGCCTGAGCACGTTTTGCAGCTGACACAACTCAATGACGCGGTCAACAGCATTTTGCCTGACCGTACCACTTAGACCACGGATGTCAGCAGCAAAACGTAGAAATGACAATACGGTCATGTCTTGATAAGACGGAGCCGATTCAGGCAAATAACCGATCTTGCGCTTAGCCTCGATGGGATCTTTCAACACATCAAAGCCGCAGACCGATATCGAGCCACTGGTAGGCGGAATGAACCCGGTAATCATGCGCATCGTGGTGGATTTTCCGGCGCCGTTAGGGCCTAAAAACCCTAGAACTTCGCCCTGACCGACTTCTAAAGACAAGTCATCGACCGCCAACTTGCCTTTGAAGGATTTTGATAAATGTTGGATCTTAATCATCGATCTCTCGGGTTTAAATAAATACTAGCTTGTACAACTCGCGCGGCACCTGGATATTGTTCGAATGTTGTGCGTCTGACGAGGATTATGGGAGTGCCTCAAATAAATTCAAAGCGTATTTTTACAAAAAAAAACTTAAAAATCTAGCATTTTTGGCTTCTGCATTAATTAGACATGTCAGCAACCTCACCGCAGACCTGAGCGCACGCAGCCATCCCGCCTGCCACGCCAGCCCAATAATGAAAGCAGCCAGACGTTATAACACCGTTACGAGTCAGACCGCCGAAGATAGGCCTAGCCAAGGCTTTCGACCTGCGCAAACTCGGCGGTCTCGCCTGATACGCAAACAATCACTCGCAAACTGCTCGGGCTTTCAGTAAGCTTAAGGCAATTGATGTTAAGAAAAGAACGCGCTCAATATGAAAGCTAGCGCCGTCCACGCTGAGTAAGTCAGCACCAGTGGTCGGCGATGCGCTCAAGGGGCGAGGTTAAAAAAACCGGAGACTTTAAATGAAAAAGCGACTTGACCTAGTAATCACTGAACTTGCATGCGCCATAGCGCTGTGCGGAGTAGGCGCATGATTCAAACATATCTACGAACCCTCAGAGGGTTAGCTGTTACCTTATTATTGCTTCCCTTTGCAAGCTGGGCTCAAACACCTTACCCCTCTAAGCCAGTTCGAATCGTCGTGCCGTTTCCACCAGGTGGTGCAGTTGATATTGTGGGGCGTGCGCTGGCTCAACATCTGTCGACCGCCTTTAGTCAGCCTGTTGTGGTTGAAAATAAACCAGGTGCCAATGGTACGATTGGCGCCGCACTGGTTGCCAAGGCCGAACCCGACGGTTATACCCTGCTACTCAGTGCCTTAGGGGCTATTACCGTCATCCCACACGTACGCGATGTTGGCTACGACCCTCTCAAAAGCCTCATGCCCGTCACGCAAGCAGTCAGGCTGTCATTAGTGTGGCTCGCAAAACCTGGGCTTGAAGCTAAAACCATGGCAGACATCATCAAACTGGATAAGGCTGGTGTCAAACTATCAGCTGGCAACTCGGGCAATGGCAGCCCAAATCACCTCGCGATTGAGCAGTTCAATCTAATGGCAGGCACCAACATCACCTCGGTGCCGTACCGCGGCGAGAGCCCTGCCCTCACAGACTTGATGGGTGGGCAAATTGACTTAGCAGTGATCACCTTAGTCGCAGCGACTGTGCCGCTCAATGCTGGCAGCATCAAGCTACTAGCGACTTCGGGTACAAAGGCGCCACAATCGATGCCTCAATTGGCAACAGTCGCTGGGGCGACCGGCATGACTGAATACTCAGCCGAAGCTTGGCAAGGCGTTTTTGTGCCGGCGGGCACTGCACCAGCAATCGTGAATCGTCTAAACGCTGAAATCGTCAAGATCCTGCACTCACCTGAGGTGAGCAAATTTTTGCTAGACCGAGGCACAGAGCCCGTTGGTAATAGCGTGTCAGAGTTTTCTGCCCTCGTACAGAGTGAGTTTGTTAAGTACGGGGCTTTGGCCAAAAAAATCCAGTTAAAGGTTGAGTAGTTGTCATGACAAATAATCTTTGTGTACGTTTTGTCAAAGCAGCCGTTGGTGCGATTGACGCGAGTCACTTTACCGTTGCGACTGAAGCCATCCCCAGCGCCGAGCCGGGCGATATCGTGGTGCAAAATGCGTTTGTCTCGCTCGACCCGTATCAACGTCGCCAGATGATGCCCAATGTCGCCTATGCGAATCCGTTGAACTTAGGTGACGTGATGGTCGGAAGAGCCATCGGACAAGTCGTGGAGTCAAAGCACGCAGACTTTAAGGTGGGCGACTGGGCACTTGGCCATTTTGGCTGGCAGCGTTACACCAAGATCAAAGCGTCTGGCGCAGAGAAAATCAATCTAGATGGCTTTTCTGCCTCGACGTACCTTGGTGCGCTTGGTAGCCCGGGCGTCACCGCCTGGGTGGGCTTGCGCGCGATCGCAAAGGCCGTACCCACAGACACTGTTGTGATCTCGGCCGCGACCGGTGCGGTCGGCAGCGTTGCCGCAGCCCTAGCACGTTCAATCGGCTGTCGCGTGGTTGGGATTGCTGGCGGGCCTGCCAAGTGTCGACATGCTGTCGAAAGACTGGGTTACTCGGTCTGCATCGATTATCGGGATCCGAACTTCAAACAATTACTGGCACAGGCAACGCCCAACGGTATTGATGTTGACTTTGAAAACGTCGGCGGCGCTATCTTTGATTGTGTGCTCGAACGTTTAAATGATTTTGCACGCATCGCGTTATGCGGCATGATCTCGCAATACAACTTGATCGAGCCCGATGGCATTCGCAATATCGGCGAGATCTTAAACAAGAACGCTACGCTGCAAGGCTTTCGGGTGACGAGTTATCCTGAATACCGTGCGCAAGCGCAGCAAGACATCAAGGCGCTGCTGCGCAGCGGTGCCTTGCAACCCACTGAGACGTTTGTTGAAGGGCTAGAGAATGCCCCTCAAGCGTTTGTCGATTTATTTAAAGGCGCGAACCTTGGTAAGCTGGTGGTGCGGGTTTGAACTCAAGTGCCCTGAATCAATTTTCTTTAGGAATCTTCGCCTCACCCACGACCTTCGTCCATTTGGTGATCTCTGCCTGTGCGAAATCAGCAAACTGTTGAGAGCTGCTGCCAACGGCATCAATCCCGAGCTGTGCCAGTCTTTCTTTGACTTCGGGGGTATTCGCAATTTTAGAAACCTCAGTCGACCACTTCAACACAATCTCGGGTGGCAGACCGGCTGGCCCCATGAAGCCCAGCCATGAAAACGCAGTAAAGCCGGGATATTTTTCTACCATCGCTGGCATGTCGGGCATTGACTCTAGGCGCTTGGGGCCAAAGCTCACGAGCGGCCTAATTGACCCAGCCTTAATGTGCTGCGATTGAATAAAAAGTGTATCGATCGCATAAGAAACCTCACCACTGACCACAGCCATTGTTGAGGCAGCACTCCCTTTATAAGGCACATGCGTGACGTCAATGCCTGCAGACACTTTGAAGTACTCGCCCGACAAATGTCCCATCGTGCCGTTACCAAACGATGAGTAATTAAGCTTGCCTGGATGTTTCTTCGCATACG
>JBIIWK010000032.1:0-16295 GCA_044338955.1 Burkholderiaceae bacterium | reverse complement strand
GTCAACAGATAGGTGGGGAAACTTGCATCGCAGATAAAACCATAATGTGCGCCACCATCGCTTAAGCCAGGTACGGTATCGCGATCAAGCAACATTTCGCGCAGCACATCAAGGTTTTGCTCGGCATAGTTATATAAAGGCCGATACAAAATTGCTTTGCCCTCATTTTGAAGCAAATAGTCGTAGGCATATTCGGTTGGATTTACACCAGCGCGCTTTGCCAGGCCGGCGATACTGTCTTCAGGTTTGGGTTCGTACTCGGGTGGGTCACCGAGCGGGTATAGATTTTCAAAGTTTGCGACGCGACGCTTGAACATTGCTTCGGTGTGCTCTTCGGCCACGATTTTGGCACGCAGGGCCGGGTCTTTCAGGCGTTCGAGTTTTTCAGCCAGCGGTAACTTTGCTAATGCTTCGTATGACGGTAACTGAGAGAAGGGGCAGATCGACAATGAAAAACTGAGCAACAGCGCCACTGGGCGTGCACCAACTTGTGCTTTCATTTTGAGCCCAGCATCGGTCGCAGCGTGCATGTGCTCCATCACGCGGCGCCAGCGTTGCGGCAAATGTTCGTGCTGTAGCAGTGTCAATGACAACGGACGCCCCGACGCCTCGACAATACGACGTAGCATTGCAAACTCATTGTCGGTATCGTCAAAATCAGAAACTAATTGCAAAACACCCTGGCCAATTGCGCCTAAGCCCTTCGCAATCGTCGTGAGTTCACTTTCGGCGGCACCCAAGGTTGGCGTGTGGTGACCATCGCTGCTTTTATGCAGAATTGTGCGTGAGGTTGTGAATCCCAAGGCACCTGCTTGAACGGCCTCGGCAGCTAAGCGTGCCATTTCAAGGCTGTCTGCCTCGGTTGCCACTTCGCGCGCAGCGCCCCGATCACCCATCACATGAATGCGTAGTGGTGCATGACCTACCTGAGTGGCAATATCAGCGTCATACTGACGCGCCTCAAGCGCATCAAGATATTCTGGAAAGGTACGCCAGTTCCAGGGCAAGCCCTCGTCTAGCACTACGCCGGGGATATCTTCAACACCTTCCATGAGTTTCATCATGACTTGCCGATGCTCGGGGTTGCAAGGTGCAAAACCAATGCCACAGTTACCCATCACGACCGTCGTGACGCCTAGCTGCGATGATGACGCAACTTTGTTGCTCCAGGTGACTTGGCCATCGTAGTGGGTATGAATGTCGACAAAGCCTGGGGTGACGAGCAGCCCCTTAGCATCGATCTCTTCGGTCGCAGTACCGGTGACTGTGCCGACCTGCTGAATAATGCCATCGACGATTTTGATGTCGCCCACGTAGGGCTTGGTGCCCGTGCCGTCTGCGATCAAGCCGTTACGAATGATTAAGGATTGAGGGGTTGTCATGATGATGTCTCTGAGAGTTTTTTGGTGATTCAGTTTTAAGCGAGGGCTCTGCTGTAAAGACTGCTTCTGTTTTAAATGCTATTTGAATAGTATAAGTTTTTGTTCGCGCCTTGTGCGGTGCTTGAGGCACTATCGATTCAGTCGTGGTGTGGCTCGTTAAGGCATCTGCGCCATGATTTGCCCGACAGCAGCGGTCAATTTTTTTGCATACGGTACGTGTAAAAACTCGTTTGGGCCATGCGCATTGGATTTTGGTCCGAGCACGCCGCACACCATCATTTGCGCTTTCGGAAATCCTTGGCTGAGCAGGTTCATTAAGGGGATGGTGCCGCCTTGGCCGATATAACCCACGGGTGCCTGAAAGTGGGCAAGGCTTGCTTGATTCAACGCTTGTTCAAACCAGGGCGCGATGGCCGGTGCGTTCCAGCCGGTTGTGGCACCTTGTGACTCGAAGGTGACTTTAGCCTGATACGGGGCGTTATCTTCTAACAAGGTTTTAAGTTCTGCGACAGCTGTGGCTGCGTCGATCAGGGGCGGCAAGCGCAAGCTGAGCTTGAAGGCAGTGTAGGGGCGCAAGACGTTGCCTGCGTCTTGTAAGGCCGGAAAGCCTTCGGCGCCCGTGACGCTCAGGGTAGGCATCCAAGTACGTCGCATCAGGGCCTCAACGGGGTCAAGCGTAGTGGGGATCGCCACCAAAGTTGAACCGCCGCAGTCGTGATGTGCCCAAGGAAAGCGTTTGTAAATCTCGTCACCTAAAATGGCGGCTGTGGCTTGGGCCTGCGCGCGCCGTTCGGCTGGGATTTCACAATGAAAGCTGTTGGGTAGCAGGCGCCCGGTTGCGCTATCTTCAAGGCGATCCAATACATGGCGCATGATGCGAAAGCTTGAGGGCACTAAACCCGAGGCGTCGCCTGAGTGAATGCCTTCGGTTAGGATTTCAACTTTTAATACGCCAGCGGCCATACCGCGCAAGCTCGTCGTGAGCCATAACTGATCGTAATTACCTGCACCACTATCCAAGCACATCACCAAGCCGACATCGCCCAAGCGGGGTTTGATGGCATCGATGTAGGGCAGCAAGTCAGGTGAGCCGCTTTCTTCACAGGTTTCGATAATGCCGACGATCCGAGGATGCTCGACTTTTTGCGCCTTGAGTGCTTGGATTGCGGTAATCGCGGCGTAGGTGGCATAACCGTCATCGGCGCTGCCGCGCCCATAAAGTTTGCCGTCAATATATTTTGGTGTCCAGGGGCCTAAGCCAGCACGCCAGCCATCAAACTCGGGTTGCTTATCCAGATGGCCATACATCAGCACAGTTTGGCTGCTTGATGTTTGTGGTCGTGTAGCAGCCACCTCAAAAAACATAATGGGGGTGCGGCCAGGCAAGCGAATGATTTCGACTTTGAGCCCTGCAACTTTTTGTTGTTCAACCCAAGTCGCAGCGCGCTGCAGCACCATTTCGAGGTAACCGGCTTTCGCCCAATCGGCATCAAAGGCCGGTGACTTGGCTGGAATCTCGATATAGTCGCTGAGCTGTTTGACGAGATCGTCGTCCCAAGCTCGGCTTACATTTGAAAGCATTTCAGCGGTGTCGAGCATGGGGACGGGTGCGTTCATTTTGTTTCCTGAAGACAACGATCGAGTCAAGGTTGTAGCGTTTGTATTGACCTATTACCTACTGCCTATTGCCTATTGCCTATTGCCTACTGCCTGATGCCTATTGCTTGATAACAGTTGGGGCGTGCGCCTTAACCGGCTTTGACCTTGAGACGCCAAGCGTGCAACAAAGGCTCGGTGTAGCCACTTGGCTGTACGAGCCCTTTGAACACTAAATCACGCGCCGCGCGATAAGCCGACGAAGATTCAAAGTTTGGCGACATCGGAGTGTAAAGAGGATCGTTCGCGTTTTGTTGATCGACCACTTTTGCCATACGTTGCAGAGTCTCGTTGACCTGCGCCTCGTTTGTAATCCCATGCAAGAGCCAGTTGGCAATGTGCTGACTTGAAATCCTTAATGTAGCGCGATCTTCCATCAGGCCGACGTTGTGAATATCGGGCACTTTTGAGCAGCCCACGCCTTGATCCACCCAGCGTACGACGTAGCCCAAGATGCCTTGGGCGTTGTTATCGAGTTCTTGTTGAATATCGCTGGCCGACCACTTGGGGTCAGTGGCGACAGGTACTTGCAAAATTTCGTTGAGCAAGCGATCGATCTCGGCGTCGTTTGCGGTTTTTTCAAGGCCTTGTTGAATCTCTGCAACGTTGACTTGATGGTAGTGCAAGGCATGTAGCGTCGCAGCGGTAGGTGAGGGTACCCAGGCAGTGTTGGCACCGGCTTTGGGATGGCCAATTTTTTGTTCGAGCATGGCGGCCATCAGGTCAGGCATCGCCCACATCCCTTTGCCGATCTGAGCGCGGCCGCGCAACCCGCAGGCTAAACCCGTGAGTACATTGCTGCGCTCGTAGGCCGATAGCCAGGCGCTTGATTTCATATCGCCTTTACGCAGCATCGGGCCAGCTTGCATCGCTGTGTGCATTTCGTCGCCGGTGCGATCTAAAAAGCCGGTGTTGATGAATGCGACCCTGGCACGGGCTTCGTTGATGCAGGCTTTTAGATTGGCGCTGGTGCGACGCTCTTCGTCCATGATGCCGAGTTTAACGGTGTTGGCTGGTAAGCCCAAGAACTCTTCGACGCGGCCAAAGAGTTCGCTGGCAAAAGCCACTTCAGCGGGGCCGTGCATTTTTGGTTTAACGATATACACCGAACCTGTGCGCGAGTTGCCGTACAGGTGTTCTTTGGTGCGTTTAATATCATGCAGTGCAATCGTGACGGTCACGACCGCATCGAGGATGCCTTCAAAAATTTCGTTTCCCTGACCATCAAGAATAGCTGGGTTGGTCATCAGGTGACCGACGTTGCGTAAAAATAAAAGCGAACGACCGTGCAGCGTGACTACGCCATCCTTGGCCTGTGTGGCACCGACGCCCGCTTGGTATTTTCTGTCGGCATTCAATGTTCGGTTAAAGGTGTTTCCGTTTTTGGTCACGCTTTCAACCAACGTGCCTTTCAAAATCCCAAGCCAGTTGCTGTAGGCCAAGACTTTATCGTCAGCATCGACCACTGCAACTGAGTCTTCGAGATCGAGAATCGTCGACAGTGCGGATTCAATCACGATGTCGTTGACGCCGGCTTGGTCGTCTTTGCCAATACCTTTTGAATTGTCGATCTGGATATCAATATGTAGGCCGTTGTTGACTAACAAGATCGCTGAGGGTGTTGCCTCAGAGCCTTGGAAACCGACAAATTTATTAGCCTCTGCCAGGCCCGTTGTTGTGCCGTTTTTGAGCGAAGCCACTAACTTGGCCGCCTGAACGCTGTAGCGTTGTACGTCGGCATGCGAGCCGTTAGCCAAGGGTGCTGCTTGATCTAGAAACTGACGACCAAACGCGATGACACGCGCGCCGCGCACTGGGTTGTAGCCAGCCCCATTCGCGCCCGTTTTAGTGGCGCCATCGGTTTCAGGCAGCGCATCGGTGCCATACAGTGCGTCGTATAACGAGCCCCAGCGCGCATTGGCTGCGTTCAAGGCGTAACGGGCATTGAGTACGGGGACAACCAGTTGTGACCCAGCTTGAAGCGCCAACTCGGCATCCACATTGGTAGTCGTGATAGTGACAGGCCCGGGCGTCGGTGCGAGGTAGCCAATCGAAGTAAGGTGAGCGCGATAGCCTGCCATGTCTTGGATAGGTCCGGGGTGGGCACGATGCCACTGATCCATCGCAGTTTGAATGCGATCGCGCTCGCCAAGCAGGGCAACGTTTTTCGGTGATAAGTCATGCACCAGCGCATCGAAACCTTGCCAGAAGGCTGTGCTGCTGACGCCGCTGCCTGGCAGCACGCTGTCTTCAATAAAACGGTATAGCGGGGTTGCAACTTGAAGGCGATGGATTTGGGTGCGTGCAGTCATGCTCGAGAGGCCTTGCGTAAAAGAGATGAGTGACAGACTTTAGCTAGATCAGGCGGGGTGACGTCACGGTTAACCCAGCAATGGGTTAGTTTACCGGAATTGAGCCCAAAGCCCGCTGTATTTACGAGTGGGGTGGGGGCGATGACTGAGCGCGAAGCAAGCCCTAAACCCATGCCGGCGGATGGGTTTAGGGCTTGGCCTTTTGGTTAGATCTTAGGGGGCTGTGTTAGTACGAGCGCAGGCCGCTGCGGATCAGATCTAAAGGCAAGTTTAAGGCCCACGCCGCGGCGACTGAAGCCAGTACGGCAACGGTATTGTCTTGGATGGCGGCAGGCTGCCGTCTCAAAATTGGAAGTTCTGAGGTTTGGCACAAGGGCGTCCGAAGCTTGCCTTGCGCTAAAACAATCTGACCCGACTCGAGTAACACCGCCCATTTGTCTTCTGCGAGATGCGCTTGAATCACTGCCGAGCTAGGATTCTGACTAAAAAAGATTAACGAACTCTTGCAGTATTCAGTGATGGCCGCAGTGTTGACGTCATCGGCGTTGAGTACGCCTGTGCCGCTCGCGCAAACCACGTCAATTTGTGTGCGATAGATTTTGATCAGATCGGTTGCGGTTTCAAAAGCGTGGTACGCCACGCTTGGGCCCTTGAATGCGTCATGAAAAGTGATGTCGGTGACGATACCTACCAAGCATTTGATGTAATCGAGGCCTTCGGTCAGGATCTGCATACCGTTAGTTTCAACAACTGCGGCTTGGATCTGGCAATTCAAAAGCAAACGTTGCGTGTTGGACCAAGTCGAGGATACTGAAGTTGTGAGCGCACGATCGTTGACTTTGACGCCTTCGCTGTTCGAGAGGCCGGTATGCATCCCCTTGAGTCTCAGCAGATGAAACATCAGGCGGGTGACCAGCGTTGTGCCGTTTGAGCCCGAGACTCCGATCAAGGGAAACGTTTTTTCGTGTTCGGGCGGAAACATATACTCGACAATGGCTTTGCCCACATCGCGCGCAAGGCCTGCAGCAGGTTTCAGGTGCATCAAGAGCCCGGGCCCCGCGTTGACCTCGACGATGGCACCGCCCGTCTCAGACAAGGGTCGAGAGATATCCTCGGTGACCAGATCGATGCCCGCCACATCTAGCCCTACGGCTCTGGCGGCGATGGCCGCAATCGCCGCAACGTCGGGGTGAACGTCATCGGTGCAATCAAACGCCACGTTGCCGTTACGTTGAATCAAAACTTCGCAACCCAGCGGTGCAATACTGTCGGCTTCAAAGCCCTGACGTTTTAGTTCAAGGCGGGCGGCTGAATCAATCCGCACGGGATTTAAGGGTTGGTCTTCACCACGCCCACGGCGAGGGTCTGAGTTGATTTGAAGCGCAATGAGATCGTTGATTGAATGGATGCCATCGCCGGTGACAAGCGCTTCTTGGCCTTTTGCCGCGGCAGCAAGTTTGCCATTTACCACTAAGAGGCGATGTTCGTTACCACGAATAAAACGCTCAACCAAAACCCCAGAGCCTTCGTCTACAGCAACGGAGTAGGCTGCTTCGATTTCTTGTTGCGTTTCGAGGTTAATGAACACCCCCCGCCCATGGTTGCCGTCAACGGGCTTGACGACCACTGGCAAGCCTAGATCTTGTGCCGCTTCCCACGCATCTTGCGCATTTTCAACCGCACGGCCTTGCGGGATCGGCACCCCGCACGCCTCTAAAATTGACTTGGTTAAGTCTTTATCCCGCGAGATGGTTTCGGCGATGGCACTGGTTTGATCCGTTTCTGCAGTCCAAATACGACGTTGTTGATTACCATAGCCAAACTGAACCAGATTGCCGTTGTTTAAACGCACCGCCGGAATATCACGATCTTCAGCCGCTAACACCATTGAGGCGGTACTTGGGCCTAGACACAAATCTTGCGAGAGTTCTTTGAGGTGATCAAGCGCAGCTTCGAGGTCGTAAGGTCGATCTTCAATCGCGGCCATGACCAGATCTCGACCGGCATAGAGCGCAGCACGGGTAACCTCTTCTTGCCAACCACTGACCACAACTTTGTAGACGCCCCGTGTTTCGGTTTCGCGTGCTCGCCCAAAACCATGGCCCGGCACGCCGGCGAGATCCTGTAAGGCGAGTGTCACGTGTTCAAGAATGTGGCAGGGCCATGTTCCGGTTTGCAGGCGTTGCAAAAAGCCGCCGCGCACGCCTGGACTGCAGCGATGTTCGATCAGACTGGGTAGCCAGGCGACCAGCCTCTCGTAAAGGCCAGGTACAAGATTAGAGGGGCAATCCTCGAGGTCTCCGATGTCGACGACAGCCTCGAGGGCTGAGTAATACGTCCAGATATTGGGTCCGCGTAGATAGACGATGCTCTGGATGACCATATCGCGTTTGTTCATGAGACGGCATACTTCACTTTGATGGCAAGGTATCTATTATCGTCTATCAGCTGGTGCCCGATCTTTGTTCGCTAGACCCAAGAGCTTGCGCCAACGTAACCCCTTGGATTCTTTTGATTTTCAGCGGCAAAGATAGTGTGTTGTTGCTTAGTAAAGTTTAGGATTGACGAGCTCGGCGGCCGACAATGGGATATTGTGGATCGGTGAACCCGTGGGTTGACGCGTACCCAGGTGCTACCAGCGCATCGACTACGGCCTCGTCTTCGGTGGTCAACGAGACAGACATTGCAGCAATATAGTCTTGCCACTGTACTAGCGTTCGGGGCCCGCCAATCACACCGTTGATGAGTTTGTTGTTCAAGGCCCAAGCGATGGCAAACTGAGTCGGGCTAAAACCGCGCTGCAACGCATGGTCTTTTAATGCGCTGGCGACAGCAAAGGATTCGTTTCGAAATTCTGTTTGATGCAGACGGCGGTCGCCGCGCCCAGCGCGACTCGAGGCTTCGGGCGCGACGTTGGGCTGATACTTGCCAGTTAACACGCCGCGCGCCAGTGGGCTATAGGTGACAACGCCCACGCCGTAATGATCGCAGCAGGGCAGCACTTCGGTTTCAATCATCCGCGTGACAGCGCTGTAGGGAGGCTGACACACGATGGGTGCTGGGATGCCCATTTTGCGAGCCATTTCAACCATGCGCGCAATCCGCCACGAGCGAAAATTAGACACACCGTAATAGCGAATCTTGCCAAGTTCAATGAGTCGAGCAAAGGTCGAGAGGGTCTCTTCCATCGGGGTGACCTCGTCATCGCGATGCATGTAGTAAACATCGATCCAATCGGTTGCGAGTCGCTTCAAACTGTTGTCGATCTCGGTCATGAGCCAACGTCTTGAGGTGCCTCGGTCGTTCGGCTCTTTACCCATGGGGTTAGCGACTTTAGTCGCGACTACCCAACGGGCGCGGTCTTGCGCGATCAAACGTCCGACCATGCGCTCAGAGTCACCGCCGGCATAGCTGTCTGCCGAGTCGATGGCGTTGTAGCCGGCAGCGCGGGTGGTTGCAACGATTTCTCGCGCAACGTTTTCGTCGGTTTGATCGCCGAACATCATGGTGCCCAGCCATAGGCGCGGCACGTAGAGGCCGCTATGGCCCAGTGGGAAGTATTCGGGATTTTTGTGCGTCATGATGCTTTTCTACGATTGAGGGGTAATTTTTTGCAGCTCGATCACTTTCTTCCAGCGTGCAATATCTTTCTGAATCAACTGCAGCATGTATTGGGGCGTGCCGCCGACGGCGATTGTGCCTTCGTCTTCGAGTCGAGTGTACACGGCACGATCTTTTAAAACGCTATTGAGTTCAGCGTTGAGTAAAGCAACGACTTCGGGCGGAATTCCTCGAGGGCCGCCAAGCGATTTACTGTCAACAACATTGAAATCTTTCACCCCCTGTTCTTCAAAGGTCGGGACGTCGGGCAGAATGGATAAACGAGACTGCCCAGCGACTCCTAGCGCTCTGACGCGCTTTGACTTGACGTAGGGGGCAGTGAAGGTTGAGGTACTGAGCAGAAGATCGACGTTACCCCCGAGCAAATCATTCATGGCGAGTGACGAGCCCTTGTAGGGTACGTGCACTAATTTGATCTGTGCAAGGTAGGCTAACTCTTCCATAGACAGATGGGCGATTGAACCAACACCGGCCGAGCCATGGGTGTACCGGTCGGGATTCTTTTTGGCGGCGGCAATCAGATCGGTTGCGTTGCGAAAAGGAGAATCGTTATGCACCAGCAGCACCATCGGCGTTTGCGCAAGCGTGATGATGGGTTGCATATCGAGAATGGGATCAAAGGGAAGAGGGGCCATCGCCGCTTGTATGCAGTAGCTAGTAGACATATTGAGCAGCGTGTAGCCATCAGGCACCGACTTCATGACATAGGCCGAGCCCACATTACCGCCCGCGCCTGTACGGTTTTCAACCACGACTGGATTGTTGAGTCGCTCGGATAGTTTTTGTCCGGCGATTCTGGCGATCGCGTCACCTCCGCCACCGGCCGAAAAAGGCACGACAAATTTAATCGTTTTATTTGGAAATTTATCCTGTTGTGCTAAGAGCGGAAACCCAATGGTCGCGAGACCACCCAATGCGGCTGATTGGACAAAAGAACGTCTGTTCATGAGGCCTCCATGGCATACTCCCCGCCCTCACGGACGGGGATCCCTAGTGCGTAAACCCCAGGATGGGATTGATCGTCTCGGTGAATTTGAACTCAGGCTGCTTTTGAAAATTTTGCGAGCAACGGGGTGAGTTCGCGAATATTTTTAATGTGTTCGAGCTTTTCGAGCCTAGCAAACAGGGCAGGGATATCGTTTGCCGGCAGAACACGTTTGGCGCAGTCGTTGAATTTCTCCCATAACTCTTCACTTGTTAAGGGGTAGTCGCCGCCACGTCCAACCAGGCTATTGATGCGACGCGATACCGTGCGTCCGTCTTTCAAGGCAACGATCACCTCGGCACCAAATTGATCGGGTGAGTCGTCGGGCATGTCGGGGTGTGGCGCGGCGGTGGTTTTGGCCATGATTGCGCGTACGTTGCTATCAAAGTGTGCGTTACCTTCAAAGTCGTCAAGACGCACGGCACCGTTCACTAACGCGCGCGCGACCGCATATTGCACCGAGAACTTAGCGGCAAGCGGTGTTTGAGGATCTGGGTTGTTGGTATGCGGCAGGCGACGACGATGCGGCAGGATGTCGACCTTTTCGATGTCTTGTGGGCTGAAGGTTTCTTGTTGTCGCAGTTGAAGCGCCATGGTGACCGCTGGATGGGTACTACCGCAGCAGGCAAACTGCTTGAGCCCCATGCTTGGGCTTAAGACCTCTAGGGGATTGGCCCAGTTTTCAAAAATCAGGCTTGAATCGTAGTTGCCTTTACCGTTGTACGCATTGAAAAAGCCTTGATGGTGCTCAAGCGCTTCAGGATTGGCATCGTAGCCAGCATCGGCCATCAGCACGGCAAGCAAACCGTTGCGCGCGCACTGACCAACGTGAAGGGGCTTGACCATCGTCCCGAAGTTCGCTTTGATCCCTGAGGCGAACGAAGCTGCAATCGCAAGTGCGATTGTTTGTTTTTTGGCGTCTAGCTTAAGTAAGTGCCCTGCAGCGGCCGCGGCACCAAAGACACCAAGTGTTGCAGTCGGATGCCAACCTTTGTCGTAGTGATAGAAGTTGACGGCACGTGCCAGGCGAATTTCAGTTTCAATCCCTACAACATACGATTGAAGCAGTTCAAGACCAGACGCGCCGCGTTCTTCGGCGATTGCCATCAGGGGCGCGACCAGCGGCGCAGACTGATGTCCGCCCATCGGTTGGCTAAAGTCATCGTAATCTAAGGCGTGTGAGGCGGTGCCGTTAATGAAGGTGGCATCCAGCGCTGAGGTCTTTTGTGCCGTGCCAAAAATTGTACAGACGCCAGGTGCAGAGGCAACGCCGGGTGTGCGCAACAGGTTTGTAGTGCAGGGTTCAATCGCGCCCGCAAGGGTGACGCCCAGTGTGTCAATGATGGCCGTGCGCGACAGCATAATCGCTTGTGGTGTGATGGCCTTGAGGTCAAAGGACACAATGCGATTGGCGATTTGCTCGAGCACAGTTTGAGTGGCGTGTGGCTGATTCATAACGTTGATCCTGATTTTCTATGTGATTGTGCGGCGCGTTGGCTCGCGCTCGCGGCAGTTTGGTACAGGCGCTGCGCCTGTCCGATAAGAGCCGTCATGCAGTTTCCAATTCTTTTTTTGCACAGTGACTGCAACTATATGCCGTCAGGCAGTTTGTGACGAATGATAAGGCGAGTCGATTAGGGATAACCCTGCATTGATATCTTCAGTCTCTAAGATTCCAAATAGTGGAGTTTGATCTGCTTTGCAGTTTAGAAATTGTTAGAAAATAGGCGTGCGCAAACTTCTTTGACTGAACGGGCATAATCGATACACTCAGTATCTGATAAAAACAACCGAGACTCACCTAAAGTGAACGCAGCAACGCCCACCGGTGAACTGACCCGCCGTTTTGTTAACTTGCTTTTGGCTTGGCCTGCCAATGACCCTGCGCTTGAACGTCAGTGCCGGTTGTTACTGTTAGACGGGTTAGCGGTCGCGATAGCAGGGGCACACGAGCCGGGCCCGAGTATCTTGGCCAAGCTGGCGCAGCGAGACGTGCCCTCGGGGCCCGCGCGGGTGATTGGCAAGGGATTTTCGACCGGTGTGGTGCAAGCCGCAAGGATCAACGGTGCTGCGATGCATGTATTGGATTTTGAACCCATGTGGAATCCGCCTAACCACGCGCTATCGCCCTTGTTGCCCGCGCTGCTAGCGGTTGCTCAATGGCGTGAGGCAAGCGGTGACGGCCTGCAGGGCAAGGCGTTGTTGCATGCCTTAGCGAAGGGGGTTGAAGCCCAAGGCCGTTTGCGTCTGGCCTCGGGTCAGATCGAACCGAGTAAGTTGACGATGCACCCGCCGGGTGCGGTGGGGCCGCTGGCTTCGGCACTGGCTTGTGCCGAGTTGATGTCGTTGCCACCAGAACAAGCGCTTGCTGCAGTCGGCATGGCCGCCTCGCGCTGTGGCTCTGTGCTGGCTAACGTGGGTACGATGACCAAAGCGCTGCATTGTGGCGATGCTGCGGCCAATGGCGCCGAGGCGGCGATGTTGGCCGCTGAGGGGTTTACTTCAAATGTGGATGCGATCGGCAGCCCAAGAGGATGGGGGCCTGCTTTGTTTGGCGTAAGCTTTGAACCCCACCATCTGACCGCTACGCTCGAGACCGCCCGCGCGTTAAAGCCCGGCCCTGCCTGGAAATTGTTTCCGTCTCAGTTCGCCACGCATTTTGTGATTACCGCTGCACTGGAGTTACGCGCAAATAGCCCCAAGGTTAACTGGGGCGAGCAGCTCGAGCATATTGAATTACGAACACCCATCATGCATTACATTGATCGGCCGAAGCCTGAAACGGGTTTAGACGGTAAGTTTTCTTGGCAATATACGACTGCTGTGGCACTGCTTGATGGTCAGGTCGAACCCAAGAGTTTTACGCAAGACCGACGTTTTTCTGCGGATGTTGTGAGTTTGCTTGAAAAAATTAGCCTTAACAGTGATGCCACAATCTCGGGTCGTTTAGATCAAATGCATGTTGAGGTAAAGGTTGTGTTGCGTGATGGTCGTGAGTTGTTGCAACGCTGCGACGCACCCTTGGGAAGTTGGACACGCCCGGTCGGCCCGGAGAAAATTCGCGAGAAAGCGCGGGCGCTGATCACTGAGGTGTGCGGTAGCGCAGTTGCAGAGCGTGTCGAGACAATCGTGATGGGTGAGAGTGATTTTGAAGTGCGAGAGTTGTTAGCGTTGATTTGATGAGAGATGATGACAGCAACGGTTTTTGTTCATCTGGCAGCAGACGAACAAGTCAATGTTTCTCGCTAATCTGGCATTAAACGAGCAAGTCAATGTTTCGTGTTGATCTGACCGCAGACGAATAGACGATCAGTACCTTTTATATTTTAAAAATAACGTGTTGTGAGGCAATAGTATGGTCTTAGATTCTTTGAAGCATCCCTCAAATTGGCGTGTCGCCGACCTTGAGCGCGATCAGCGTTGGGTATTCAGAATTGATGAACCCACGCGCCAAGAGATGATTCACGCGGTATTAAAAGCTGAAGATCCAAATAAATCCTTGCTTGATTACCAACGGTCTGACTTTTCGTTAAGCAAGACCTTGGTCACGCTCGGCGCTGCGCTTGAAGAGGTCAAGCGTGGGTTGGGCGTTGCCTTGATCAAGGGTTTGCCACGACAAGAGTTGAGTGCCAAGCAGTTTGAAATCTTGACCTGGAGCTTGGGCCTTTATAGTGGTGTGCCGCGCCCTCAAGGTAAAGACACGCAATATATTTCAGCGGTTAAAGATGCTGGGATGACTTACCGCACAGGTACTGGTCGCGGCTATTCGTCAAGCGCTGAGCTTGATTTTCATACCGACTCGTCTGATGTCATTTTTTTAAGCTGTTTCAATCAGGCCGTGTCGGGTGGCAAGACCATTGTCAGTAGCTCAATGGCCGGTCATGATGTCATGGCGCGCGAATACCCAGACCAACTGAAGTGGCTGTACGAGCCGATTGCCTTTAGCCGACAGGGCGAAGGTGCGCCTGACGAAGGGCCTTACGTGATGCAGCCAGTATTTTCGCAACAAGGCGACAAATGGTTTGGTCGCTGGAACTGGAACCGCGTGCGCAGTGCCCAAAAAATCGAAGGTGCTCCGCAAATTAGTGCTGAACATTTTGCGGCTCTCGAGCAGTTTGATCAGGTGGTACGCCGGCCTGATATTGCGTATGAAATGTGGCTTGAGCCTGGTGATGTGCAAATCATCAACAGTCATGTGACATTGCACTCGCGTACCGAGTTTCAAGACCACGAAGATCCAGACCTGAAACGTTTGTTATACAGACTTTGGATTGCCCCCCCGGATAGTGACGTCTTGCCAGAGTGCTGGCGAGATTTATATCGCTCTTGCGAATCCGGTACGGTGCGCGGTGGTATCCGTGGGTTTAAGTATGACGAGACCTGCGCTCAGTTTGAGGCACGTCAGGCGCTAGACTGTGCGATGTGAGCTTAAAGGATTTAAATCCCATGCACTTCACCAAATTGGTTGTGTCCATCGCCCGCGGGGCTTCTCCAGCGAAAGTTGTGGACGACGTAACCGAAGCGCAATCATCAAGCGTGTTATTTGTCGTCAGGTCAACTGATCTAGAAGAATGTGAAGTGGTTGCGAAGACGATTGCTAATTTATTCAATGGCTTTATCCATAACTTTCCAAGTGTGTATGAACCTACGCACAGCATTTTGCGTAAACATCGTGATTGGTCAGCAGACGAACAAGATTCTGAATGCACTCATTACGTCTACGCATATGCTAGCCCTCAAGATTATCAAGATTGGAAGGGTTCAGAACCTAGCTACCGAAATGACTTGAGTAACCATCATGTTTTTTATATCGGAAGAGGGCAAAATCAACGATTAGCTGATCATATTTCAGAAGCTAAAAGTGGGTTGATTTCGCATTTTCCTAAAAGAAAGACCGCTGCAATTGAAATAGGCAAGCTGAAAAAAATCCAAGATTTTGTATTTGCAGAGTGGGAATCGATTGCTTCAAAGATGGTGCGTAAAGTTGCCAAATTTTATGGCCCGTATGCAGTCGCACAATTTGCTGCCTCTGAGTATTTTCTGATTAATCATTGGTGTGGTGTCTATAACCTTGAAAATTTAACGCGGGGTGATACGAGAGTTAAAGGTAGCTCTTGCGAGTGGTTTTCGATACCAAAATCATCGCGTTTGGAGAATGATCGAGCGCAGAATTTAATCAGTCATTTCAAGAGTTCTGGTTTGCAAGCGGTCACACAGGGTCTGAAGCGCGAATTGATTATTAATGAAGTCAACAGTGAGTTCAAAAAATTTCCGCTATCGAAACTTTTGACACAGGTTCGCGGTATTACTGTCGAGAGCGAAAAAGCGATACAAAATGGTAAGGATGCTTTTTATCCCTTGGTATTGAATAACCATATCGGCACGCCACTCATTTTGATTCAACTTAAACTGAGCGATAAATATAGTGGAGTTTGCATTAACCTACGCCGATTGAAAGGCGATGCATTGACCGTATTTATAAAAAGAGTGGCCCAAATTTTCTTCGCTGGTGCAGAAGATACCGCTGCCTTGCACATCAAGGATATAAAAACAGATCCTTATTTCAAACCGTGCGCTCCTATTGGTAAATCAGGTAAGGATGACATTTGGTTTGATCTCCGCCGACCTGATGATCCGGAGTATGACATTGCTGAAACGGCCTTGGCACTGGCCGCTAAAGAGGCCGCTAATCAAAGCCTTTATGGCGCTCTCAGCCTTATTTCTGGTTTGGCGAAGTCTATTGGTTAGATGGTTTTTTAGCCAGTGGTTGGAAAGAGTGATCGCGATCACAACCCGTTAATTACGCATTGACTTTACGAACCAATTTTTCGTCAATGATCCTAATCACACTTTTTTTTCTTGAATATCTTGCGCGCAGACTTTCAGTGAACGCCGAGCCTTTAACCAATTTATTGATTGAGCTTTTCGGAAGGATCGACAAGGATTCAGGTTCGAGAAACACTAACTTTTGAAGAAGATCACTCGTGAGGAGTTTAGCTGGGACCCAAGAGCGATATGAAAGCCCGTTTGCCTTAGAAATCGGAGCAAAAATAAATTCTGAAAGCCGTTTATCTTTATCCAACAACAGGGCTGATTTCTCCAAGCATTTCAATAACAAGTCTGTTGATAAAAGACTCTCTGGAATTGACTTGAGAGTCTCTTGACCTTTAAAAACCCAAATGTCTTTAATAAAAATCGTAACCAATAAATCACTGAAAAAATCGCTACTTAAAACATTTTCTGGGAAATAAGAAAAACAGAACTTTAATGGATCACGTGGATATTTTTTATATAAATTTTCTAAACAGTCTTGCTGAAACTTTACTAAAAAAATCGAAT
>JBIIWK010000244.1:0-5031 GCA_044338955.1 Burkholderiaceae bacterium | reverse complement strand
ATCGCTTGGGGTGAAAAAACCGTCGCCTTGCAATGGAAGACCGATCGCTTAAGCTCGCGTGGCGATGATCACGCACTTGATGTGCACGGCTTTAGCTTTACGAGTGACTTTCAAAATCGCGCCCGTGGGCTTGGTACGATGCAGCTCGCGATTGAAAAGTTCAGCACAAAACAAGCAACGGCAGAGTCGATTGCGGTCAACGTCGCCATCAACGAAAGCAACGCTCAGTTAGAACTTAACGTCACGCCAACCATTGCGAGCTTGACGGTGGCAGGGCAAAAACTAAGCGATTTAGCGCTTGAGTTTGTGGTGAAAGGGCTCGATATTGCCAGCGTCGATACGCTGTCTGCGATCAGCACCGATTCAAACGATTTTAGAAATCTGACGGCAGACGAACAGATGCGCGCAAGCGGTGCCTTGCAAAACTTGGTGGCTAAAGGTTTTTCACTTGGTCTACCAAAAATTTCAGCCAAAATGGGTACTGGTTCTGTCAAGGGTGATCTCTTGATCGAAGTCAGCAAGCCTGCCGGATCTGCCGCAGATAAGTTTTCGTTTGCGCAGTCGGTCAAGGCGAGCGGCAAGCTCGAGGCGCAGGGTCGTATCATTGACAACACGCAAAAACGGTTAGCCTTAATGCTTGGCTTAGCTACCGAAACGCGCGAAGGCTTACGAACGAGCTTTCAATTCGCGAATGGTACTGTCAGAGCGAACGGCAAATCTCATGATGTACGCGACAACCTCGCATACTTGGATGAGCTGATCAATGCTAAGTTGTATCCAAAGTGATTGAGCGCAAGAGCGTGTACAAGCGCTCTAGCCTGAGTGCGCAAGCGCTCGATGAAACGCCTGATCCCGAGCAAATGCGAAAGTAGTTTGATGTGCCGCAGCGCGTGCTGCTTATAGCGTCTGAGACAGTCGCTTAGGCAGTTCGATGCGCACTTTTAAACCAGGCTGCGCATCTTCAATAAATAGTGTGCCATCGTGTAATTGTGTAAAGGCTGAGACGATCGAGAGCCCTAAGCCGCTACCAGGGCGGTTTGAACTCAAGCGGTAAAAGCGCTGCACCACTTTGGCTTGCTCGTGTGTGGCAATGCCAGGGCCGTTGTCTTGCACAATGATTGAAACGGCCTCGGCGGTTTCTCTGACCCTTATGGTGAGCTCGGCTGGCGAGCCGGCGTACTTCAGCGCGTTGTCGATCAGGTTTGCTAAGATCCCGGCTAATAAATCTTTATCACCGGGTAATGAAGGCTCGCCTTCAATATCCACGATCAGCGTGACGCCCAAAGCTTCGGCAGCGGCGTCGTACAGTTCAAGCAAGTCGGTGACTACGGTACGTAGCAAGACTGGTTCGAAGGGTTGCCTGCGCGTCCCTGACTCGGCCTCGGCGATCTGTAGTAGCTTTTCTAGCACAACGATTAAATCGTCAATTGCACCAATCGCAAAATGTCCCGCCTCTTCGAGTTTGCGTGGTTCGGGAGTACCTCTTAAAGCTTCTTCGAGATGCCCGCGAATCAAGCCAAGAGGCGTGCGTAAATTATGTGCAATCGTATTCGAAACGTGGCGTACGCCTTCCATGAGGTGTTGAATGCGGTCAAGCATGCGGTTGATGTCGCCGCTTAACCGATCAAATTCGTCAGGCGTGCCCGACAGCGTAATACGCCGGTCAAGATTGCCGGCTTCGATCTCTTGGGTGGTGTGTCGAATCGCCCAGATGCGCCGTTCGAGCTGACGTCGAAATACTAAGGTTGCAAGGATTGCGAGCAGTAGTGCAATCACACCACCAATCACGACAGCCCGTGCGATCAAGCTTCCAATTTCGCTTAAATCTTGCATGTCGCGACCAACGACCAAGAGTGCGCCATTGCTCATTTTGTGCAGGCGAATTCGGCTGGGTAAAAGCTGGTCGCCACGTTTGAGAACGTAATCGATTGTCTGATCTTGTGGTGTAGACGCATCATCCCAGCCCGCGATGTTGCCGGCTAATTTTTGACCGCGTGCATTGGTGAGCAATAAAATCTCAACGTCAGAGTCAACGCCATCGCTGAGTGTCGACTCGATGCGTTGCGCTAAAACAAACAGACCATTAGTTTCGGCATCTTCACTGAACTTGTCAGTGATAGACAAAATCTTGCCATCGATATTGCGCGCTAAAAGCCCAAGTGATACGAAGTAAAAAACCGATGACAACACAAGAACTGAGGCCACTACCAGCGCACCGCAGAGCAGGGCTAAGCGAAACGCAACTGAATGCCAAATCCTATCCATCTAAGCCAAACCTGTAGCCCACGCCGCGCACCGTATGCACAAGCGGTGCGCTATGACCTTTGTCAATTTTGTTGCGTAGGCGGCTGATCTGAACGTCAATCACATTGGTGCCGGGGTCAAAGTGAAAATCCCATACTGATTCAAGCAGCATGGTGCGGGTCACAACCTGCCCCTGATTGCGCACCAAGTATTCAAGCAGCTTAAATTCGCGGGGCTGCAGAGTGATTGGCTGACCCGCGCGCTCGGCCTTGCGCGACAATAAATCGAGCGTTAAATCGGCGAGTTTGAGTTGTCGGCTGTTGAGCAGGGTGTTGGGTGGGGGATTCGCACGTCGCAGCAGCGCCTCAAGGCGCGCTAAGAGCTCAGGCAGGGCGAAGGGCTTGGTCAGATAATCGTCGCCCCCATCGCGTAGGCCTCGTACGCGATCGTCTAAACTCGCAAGCGCACTCAAAACAAGCACGGGGGTCTGTATACCCGCTTGGCGAGTATGTTTAATGATGTCGAGCCCATCTTGTTCGTGAGGCAGCATGCGGTCTACGATCATAATGTCCCATTGCTGGGTCAGGGCAAGGTGCTGTGCCTGCTCGGCCTGATCGGCGTGGGTCACGGTGTAGCCGGCCTCTTCAAGGCCTTTGCCGAGATAACGCGCCATGTCTTGTTCATCTTCAATGAGCAAGAGTCTGACGGTTGGCGTTTTCAGTAGCATTGGTGAAATATTAACCTGTTGTACTAGCGTCGTACGTGTAAAGAGATTTGAAACATTGATGAAGCCCAAAATGCGTTTAAGGCGGTACATCTATAAAGATTTCTACCATATGATGACGATTCGCATTACTAAGCAAGCTGTATAGTTATGTTTTTCAGCCATACCTTTCAATTAAAAAGGCTTGTTGCTGCCGCAACAGTCGCGGTGGCTATTCTAGGCGCGCCTCTCTTAGCTGCGGCTGCCGAACCTGAGTTCGAGCACTTTACGGCTAACGTGCAGTCAACATGGATCTGGCAAAAGCATCCTGGTTTTGCGTCACCCTATGCTGGATTCAGTAGCTTAAACGCACGTAGTGAGATTGGGTACACACTCACGGGCACCGCCTTTTTAGGAGCGCGCCCCTGGAAGGGCACTGAGTTTTTTGTCGATCCTGAGGTTGCGCAAGGCATTCCCTTTTCTGGTTTAAGAGGCTTTGGCGGCATCACGAATGGTGAGGCGCAAAAAGCGGGTAACGGCGAGCCTATAACGTATTGGGCGCGGGCTTTTGTACGACAAACGATTGGTTTTGGTGGCGGCACGGTCGAACGTGAGGCGAGCTTTAATCAGTTTGCCGAGTCGCTAGATAAGCGACGCTTGGTATTTACCGGTGGCGTGTATGCCATCACCGACATCTTTGATCAAAACGCTTTTGCGCATGACCCACGTACTCAGTTCATGAACTGGTCAATGATGGATTACGCGGCCTGGGATACCCCGGCGGATGCGCGAGGCTATACCCGAGGCGTTGCGCTTGAGTATTACCACGACGACTGGGCCTTTAGAATTGGCCGTAATTTATTGCCGGTTGAGTCTAACGGCTTGCAGTTGAATGGCAATTTTACAAATGCTTATAGCGACAACGTTGAAATTGAGCGTGGTCACGAGATCTTTGGGCAACCAGGTCGCCTGCGTGTTTTAGGCTTTCGCAATGTGGCTAAGTTTGGAAACTTCAACGATGCCATGAGCTACTCGCGCCAGTTTGGCGGCACGCCCGATGTCGCTAATGTGCGTAAAGAGCAATCCAAATATGGCTTTGGTGTCAGCCTTGAGCAAAACGTGACGGACAGTGTTGGCGTATTCGCGCGTTACAGCTGGAACAACGGCGTGACAGAGGGCTATTCGTTTACGGATGTCAACAACTCAGCGTTGGTGGGTGTGTCAATTAAAGGTACCTCTTGGGCTCGGCCAGACGACGTGCTGGGCTTGGCTTACGCGTCAAATGGTATCTCTGGCGCCAATCGCGAGTATTTGTCAGCGGGTGGCAATAATTTTTTCTGTGGCGACGGCAGACTGAATTACCAGCGTGAAGGTATTTTTGAAATCTACTACAGCGCTAAGGTGCACAAATCACTTTGGGCGACGGCAGATTACCAACGCATCCAAAACCCGTGCTTTAACGCAGATCGTGGCCCGGTAAATGTGTATTCTGTACGCCTGCATATTGAGTTTTAGTCATAAAAAAGGATCCAGCGAAGGATCCTCTTTGACTTACAAAAGCACAGTGACTTAAACCGGTGTAAACATTGGCACAGGTGGGCCGTCGCCTTCAGTCGGTTTAAAAACTAGTTTTACTTTTTGGCCAATTTTTAAAGCGGCCAAATCGCAGTCGACGATTTGCGTCATCATTGTGACGCCTTCTTCGAGTGTGACGTAAGCAATGCAATACGGGTTTGGATTACCGCGTTGCATGACGCTTAACGAGTAAATCACGCCTTTGCCTGAGCCTTCTTTCCATTCGGTTTCACCGAAGCAAAAGGGGCACAGTGCGCGTGGATACCAGTGTGGCTTTTTGCACGAGGTACAAAATTTAACCAAAAATTTACCGGTACGGGCTGCATCCCAAAAGGGTTCGTTACCGGGTTCTTTGGCGGGAGCGGGAAGTGGGTTGGGTTGATACATCATAGTCATGATTATGCACGCTCCAGAATCAGGGTTGCACTGCCGTGACGCGCGCCAAGCAGGCCGCCTGTACCGTGTGCCAAAGCAAGATCGCAGTTTTTAACTTGAACAGCTGGGTGGGC
>JBIIWK010000243.1:0-5053 GCA_044338955.1 Burkholderiaceae bacterium | reverse complement strand
ATCACCAACAACGCCTGCCCGCGCTTGACCTTGTCACCCACCCCCACGTGTACGGCAATCACCTTGCCAGGCATCGGGGCAGTCAAGCCCCCCGCAGGCTCAGACTGTCCGTCAGCCGCGTGTTTCAGAGGGTCTTTCAATACAAATGGGGTCATGACGCCCGACGAAAAAACATCAAAACGCTCGCCACGCCGTACCACGGTGCCAGAGACCGCCAAGTGACCTAGCGTCAGTTCAATATTCAAGGCTGGAGTGTTGTAATCCTTGACCGTATTGTCATCTTTGGCCGCGTTGCCGCTCTTGGCCGTGCGCCAGCCAAACGCGTAGCGCTCGCCATCCATTTCAAGCACTTGGTCTATGCCTTGGCGATGCAAGACACAACTACGGGCACCCTCTTGATCCGCCCAGCTGAACGCACGCCGATATAAACCATTCAAGCGCCAACCGTCTGTTCGCGCCCAGGGGTCGTCATCTGACACCACCGCGGTTTCACAAACCAACAACGCGGCGACAGCAAACGCCAGCGCCTCGGAACTAGCGGGTGCGGGCGGCGGCAACAATGTCGCACGCTGCTGCTCGATTAGCCCTGTATCCAAATCGCCTGCAGCAAAAGCCTGATCAGTCATCAGTCGCGTCAAAAACGCAACGTTGGTGTGCACACCGACAACCTGCGTCTGCGCCAGCGCCTGCACCATCCGCGCGCGCGCCTGATCACGATCAGCGCCCCACACAATTAGCTTCGCAATCATCGGGTCGTAAAACGGCGAAATCGTATCGCCCATGCGTACACCGCCATCCACGCGAATATCGGCATTGCTAAACGCCGTATGGGGCGGCAGGGCAAGGTACGCTAAGGTACCCACCGACGGCAAAAAGTTCTTGTCTGGGTTCTCAGCATAAATACGCGCTTCAATCGAATGACCACAGCGCGTCAGCTGCTCTTGCGTCAGGGGCAAGGCCTCACCGCTCGCGACACGCAATTGCCACTCGACCAAATCAAGCCCTGTGATCATCTCGGTCACGGGGTGTTCAACCTGCAAGCGTGTATTCATCTCCATGAAATAAAAAAGGCCGTTTGGTTCAACAATAAACTCAACGGTCCCTGCACCCACATAACTCACGGCGCGCGCCGCGGCAACCGCAGTTTCGCCCATCGCACGGCGTCGCTCTTCGGTCATGCCAGGAGCCGGAGCCTCTTCAATCACTTTTTGATGGCGTCGCTGAACTGAACAATCGCGTTCGAACAAATAAACGGCGTTGCCGTGCGTATCGGCAAATACTTGAATTTCGATATGACGTGGCTTTTGAACATAACGCTCAATCAAGACACGGTCATCATCAAAGCTTGATGCTGCTTCACGCTTGCACGAGGCCAAAGCGCTGGCAAAATCTTCCGTGCTCGCGACCACCCGCATCCCCTTTCCACCGCCACCTGCGCTCGCCTTAATCATGACTGGGTAGCCAATGGCATCAGCTTGCTGCTTTAAAAACTCAGGGTCTTGGTTATCGCCATGGTAACCAGGCACTAAAGGCACACCTGCCTTCTCCATCAAGGTCTTTGACGCAGATTTGCTTCCCATCGCGGCGATCGCAGACGCAGGTGGGCCCACAAAACTGATCCCAGCTTTTGCGCACGCAGTAGCAAAATCGGCGTTCTCAGATAAAAACCCGTAGCCCGGATGAATCGCTTGCGCACCTTGTGCGAGAGCCGCCTGCAAAATCGTTTCGCTTTTTAAATAACTTTCACGCGCGGCCGACGCACCAATGTGCACGGCGGCGTCACAACTCACGACATGCTTGGCACCTGCATCGGCATCCGAATACACCGCAATGGTTCGGATCCCTAAGCGGCGCGCCGTTGCAGCCACACGGCAAGCAATTTCGCCGCGATTGGCAATTAATAACGTTGTAAACACAATAGCTCCTTGATCCAACGTTCACATGCGGAACACGCCAAAGCGTGTGTCAGCAATCGGTGCGTTTAATGCAGCAGACAAGCCAAGCGCCAAGACACGGCGCGTATCCGAAGGCTGAATCACACCGTCATCCCACAGGCGCGCGGTGGCGTAGTACGGATGTCCTTCGCGTTCGTATTGCTCGCGAATCGGCGTTTTAAATTCGTTCTCTTCATCAGCCGACCATTGCGCGCCTTTCGCTTCAACGGCTTCGCGTTTTAACGTTGCCAACACACTGGCCGCCTGCTCGCCGCCCATCACTGAAATGCGCGCGTTGGGCCACATCAGCAATAGCCGTGGCGAAAAGGCCCGACCGCACATGCCATAGTTGCCGGCACCAAACGCACCGCCGATGATGACGGTGAACTTGGGCACAGCCACAGTCGACACAGCAGTGACTAACTTGGCTCCGTGGCGGGCGATCCCTTCGTTTTCGTATTTGCGGCCCACCATAAAGCCCGTAATATTTTGCAAAAACACCAAAGGGATTTTGCGTTGGCCACACAGCTCGATGAAGTGTGCCCCCTTTTGTGCAGACTCTGAAAACAAGATGCCGTTGTTCGCAACAATGCCAACGGGCATCCCTTCGATATGAGCAAAGCCGGTAATGAGCGTCGTACCAAAGCGCGCTTTGAATTCTTCAAACTCCGAGCCATCAACAATGCGGGCAATGATCTCACGTACGTCGTACGGCTTGCGCGTATCAACGGGCACGATGCCATTGACTTCGTTTACGTCATAGGCAGGCGGCACGCTTTTTCTAAGCGCCAACTGTATTGATTTTTGTCGATTTAATCGACTCACCGCATCGCGTGCGAGCGCCAGCGCGTGATGATCGTTGGCGGCAAGGTGATCGGCAACACCAGATAAACGCGTGTGAACATCACCACCACCGAGATCCTCGCTTGAAACAATTTCGCCGGTAGCCGCCTTCACAAGTGGAGGCCCGCCTAAAAAGATGGTCCCTTGATTGCGCACAATGATCGACTCATCGCTCATCGCTGGCACATAGGCCCCACCTGCCGTACACGACCCCATGACAACCGCAATTTGTGCGATGCCCTGTGCCGACATATTGGCTTGGTTGTAAAAGATTCGCCCAAAGTGATCGCGATCCGGAAACACATCTTCTTGGCGCGGTAAGTTTGCACCACCCGAATCCACCAGATACACACAAGGCAAATTATTTTGTTGCGCAATCTCTTGCGCACGCAAATGCTTTTTGACGGTTAACGGGTAGTAGGTGCCGCCCTTCGCCGTCGCGACGTTGCATACGATGACACACTCAACACCCGAGATGCGCCCGATGCCTGTGATCAAGCCCGCACCAGGAGACTCATCGTCGTACAGACCCTGCGCAGCCAGAGGTGAGAGCTCTAAAAAAGGTGTTCCGGGGTCAAGCAGCTGCTCGACGCGATCGCGTGGCAACAATTTGCCGCGACCCACGTGCTTTTGACGCGCCTGCTCGGTGCCGCCTAGCGCGGTTTGCTCTAACCGCTTTTGTAAATCATCAATCTGCGCCTGCATCGCCAGCGCATTTTGCGCAAACTCTGGCGAGCGCGTGTTGATGAGGGATTCAATTTTTGGCATGTCTTTCGACCTTTGACCTTGTATGTGGTTCTTACATCGTTTCGTTAAAGAGTTCGCGCCCGATCAGCATCCGGCGGATCTCACTCGTGCCCGCGCCAATTTCATAAAGCTTTGCATCACGCCAATAGCGGCCTAACGGGTAGTCGTTGATATAGCCGTTTCCGCCAAAGATCTGAATGCCTTCACCCGCCATCCACGTCGCTTTTTCGGCGCAATACAAGATCACCGCCGCGCAGTCTTTGCGGATTTGACGCACGTGTTCGCTGCCTAGCTTGTCAAGATTTTTTCCAACCGTATAACAAAACGCGCGGCATGCCTGCAAGGTCGTGTACATATCCGCGACCTTGCCTTGAATTAATTGAAACTCACCAATTGACTGGCCAAACTGCTTGCGATCATGGATGTATGGGATCACCTGATCCATCACGGCTTGCATGATGCCTATGGGCCCTGCGGCTAAGACGGCGCGCTCATAATCCAGACCACTCATCAGCACACGTACTCCGCCATTGACTTCGCCCAGTACGTGGTCACCGGGGATCAAACAGTTTTCAAACAACAATTCGCCCGTGTGGCTGCCGCGCATGCCAAGCTTATCGAGCTGTTGCGCAATACTAAAGCCCGGCATCCCTTTTTCGACTAAAAAGGCGGTCACGCCGCGCGCGTTCGCCTCGGGATCCGTCTTGGCATACACCACCAACGTGTCGGCGTCGGGCCCGTTAGTAATCCACATCTTGGTGCCGTTCAACACATAGTCTGAACCCTTGGGTGTGGCCCGCAGCTTCATGCTCACCACATCCGAGCCGGCGCCGGGTTCACTCATGGCAAGCGCCCCAATGTGCTCACCCGTCAATAGCTGAGGCAAATATTTTTTCTTTTGTGCCACGCTGCCATTGCGGTGGATTTGATTCACACACAGGTTCGAGTGGGCGCCGTAGGACAACCCAATCGAGGCGCTGGCACGCGAGATTTCTTCCATGACAATCATGTGTGCCAAGTAGCCCATATTAGTGCCACCATACTCTTCGCTAACGGTCATTCCCATCAACCCGAGCTCGCCCATCTTTTGCCACAGATGCATCGGAAACTGATCGTCGCGATCGGTTTGCGCCGCGAGGGGTGCGATCTCATGCTGTGCAAAATCCCGCACCGCTTCGCGCAACATCTCGATATCTTCGCCTAATTCAAAATTCAAGCCGGGTAAATGCACGGTAGTCTCCTGTCCGAATCCTCTAGTTTACGTTGACGTTTACGTAAAGGTCATTGCACATTATGATGCTCTGATCATACCGTCAAGCCCGGAGACAAAGTACTAATGAATCACCTTGAGCAACAATTGCAATATCCCCTAGGGGACACCCTGCCGGGCGCAGGGCTCACTCTTGAGGTCGCACCAGGCGTGCGATGGCTCAGAATGCCGCTGCCCTTCGCACTCGATCACATCAATCTCTGGCTCTTGCGCGACAACATCGACGGCCAAGAAGGTTGGACCATCGTAGATTGCGGCA
>JBIIWK010000031.1:0-16429 GCA_044338955.1 Burkholderiaceae bacterium | reverse complement strand
TGCCGGGGCCGATATCCCTGAACTGCTTGGGCGAACCCTTGTGCAGCAACACGAAGGCGCACGTCTCGGGCAAGAGGTCTTTAATCGTATCAGCGCTCTACGTATCCCGTCTGTTGCGGTGATCCATGGTTATGCCTTTGGTGGTGGTCTTGAACTTGCGCTGTCCTGCACCTTTCGTATCGCCACGGCGCGTGCCAAAATGGGCTTGCCAGAAATCAAGCTCGGCTTGATCCCGGGCTACGGCGGTACACAACGCTTACCCCGCTTGATTGGCGAAGGCCGCGCACTCGATATCATCCTGTCAGGTCGAACCGTTGAAGCAACTGAAGCCGAACGTATTGGCTTAGTCACGCGCTTGGTCGACGAAGGCAATCCTTACGCCCTCGGCACCGAATTTTTAGCGCCATATCTTAAGCATGGACTCTTGGCACTTGAGATGGCACGCCAAGCGATTTCGCGAGGCGTGCAAACAACCCTCGAACAAGGTCTAAAGATTGAGCGTGATTTATCAACGTTAATTTTTCAAACTGCTGACGCCAACGAAGGCATGACCGCGTTTGTTGAGAAGCGACCCGCTATCTTTCAGGATCATTAAGTCGTTGCTTGAAAAATAAATGGTACCCCCGGCCGGATTGTTAACAGACCTACTATCTAGCGCCGCGCCCCACTTGTTCACCTAGACCCACTTTTATATACGACCTCTTCAGGCAAAACATGAGCACTTCATCAAAAAAAGGCTGCATTATCGTCACAGGCGCAAGTCGCGGTATTGGCGCTGCGATCGCGCTTGGTCTTGCGCAAGCGGGCTACGCGGTCGGCTGCCTATCACGCTCGGGCGAGACGCCCCAAATCACAGGCGCAACACCAGAGCTTGCGAAACACTGGTTCAGCGCCAAGTGCGATGTCAGTCGCCCTGAACAATTGACAGCAGCCTTTGCTGACATTGCACAGCGCTCGGGCCAGCCGCTAGTTGGCCTCGTCAATAACGCCGGCATCCACTCGCAAGATCGTGTGCAAGACATCGCTGAACAAGAGTTCAAAAACGTGATGGATGTCAATGCCTACTCAGTCTTGGCAGCGAGTCAAACCATCTACCCTCACCTGCTAGAAAACAAAGGCGGCATGATCGTCAATATCGGTTCGTTTTACGACAAGCTTGGCGTCAAACAACACCTGACCTACTGCGCCACCAAAGCCGCGGTAGGTGCAATGACGCGCTGCATGGCGGTCGAATGGGCTCCCAAAGGCATTCGGGTACTCAACGTCGCGCCGGGCTACGTCATGACTGACTTTAATCGCGAAATGATTCAAAAAGGGCCTCTGGCTGACTATCTAACAAAGCGAATTCCGTCCGGCGTGGCCGGCGAGGCGCAAGATATCGGCAATCTGGTCACCTCACTCTTTGTTTTAAATTCACCTTATATGACAGGCGAAACAATCTATATTGATGGCGCGCACGGCATGTTGCAATAGCAGTTGGACTGGCCTGCGAAAGACTCAGGTACTTGACTACAGTCAATCCTTCCGTCAGCACGCGTTACACGTCACACAAAAAATTTTGACGCCATTCTCACCCAGAACGGCGAAGCTTTATGGAAAAAATGATGAACGTATTAGAACGACTAGATGCCGCACAGCCTTGGACGCAAGAAGAAACCATGCTGCTCGATTCAGTCAAGCAACTTGCTGCTGAAAAAATTGCCCCAAGGGCGGCCCATTACGACAAGACCGCAGAGTTTCCGTGGGATAACGTTAAAGAGATTAATAACTTGGGCTTGAACGCCATGTTCATCCCCGAAGCCTATGGTGGAGCACCTTTATCGTACGCATGCTATCTGGCGTGTGTGCGCGAGATCAGCGAAGCCTGTGCCTCAACCGGCATTATTTGGGCCACTAACTTTCATGCCATCAAGCCTTTAATGGAATTTGGCAACGAAGAACAGAAGCAACGCTTATTGCCGCGAATGGCTGAAGGCGGCTTGGCGGCACTCGTGATTACCGAACCCACTGCAGGTTCAGACGCCACCGGGATGAAAACCACCTTCACGCCCGACGGTGATTCGATCATCATGAATGGCAGCAAAATCTTTATTTCGAATGGCGATGTGTCAGATCTGTACATCGTATTTGGAAAATGGAGCGAGATCGCAGGTGATAAAGAATCGATCTCAGCGGTCGTACTTGAAAAAGGCACCCCGGGCTTTAGCATCACCGGCACCGAAGACAAAATGGGAACACGTGCCTCAGGCACTGCCTCGCTCTCGTTTGATCAGGTCCGCATCCCCCGCGCAAACTTACTATGCGAGCCCGGTGACGGCTTAAAAATATTACTGGCCTCACTGAATAAATCGCGACCTAGCGTTGCTGCACATGCACTGGGTATCGCGCGCGCAGCGTTCAACGATGCGATCGCGTACATGAACGATCGTCGTCAGTCGGGTAAACGTCTGCTCGAGTTTCAAGGCTTGCAATTTAACGTGGCTGACTTGGCCGCTGAACTTGTGATGGTTGAGTCTTGGTTGTGGCGCGTTGCTGCTCTGATTGAATCCAACGCCCCCAATGTCGGGATCGAAGCCTCGATCTTAAAACTCAAAGCCACTGATCTCGCCATGCGCATCGCCACAGATGCTGTGCAGTTTTTAGGCGGCTACGGTTATTGCAAAGACTATCGCGTCGAGCGCCTCATGCGCGATGCAAAAATTACTCAAATCTGGGAAGGCACCAATCAAATTCATCGTCAATTGATTGGACGTAGCTTTCTGAAAAAGGAAAAACGATGAACGCTTCAAAAACTATTGGCATTGTCGGCTGTGGCACGATGGGCACGGGCATTGCAATCGTTGCCGCGCGCGCAGGTTTTAAAACACGTATTTATGATCTCAAGCCCGAACCGCTTGAAAACGCACGCAAACAAGCCGCTGCATTTTTAAAAAAATCAGTCGAGCGCGGCAAACTCGCTGCTGGCGAAGACGCTCAGATCATGGCGCAATTTTTAACAACGACTGACGCAAAAGAATTTGCGGATTGCGATCTGGTGATTGAAGCGGTGTTTGAGGATCTCAAGGTCAAGCATTCGATCTTCAAGCAACTGAATGATATTTGCCCAGCGCACACGATCTTTGCTTCAAACACGTCAACCATCTCGATCACCGAGATCGCCGGTGGCTCTGGACGCGCCGATCGTTTTGTCGGCATGCACTTTTGTCTGCCAGCCCAGTTAATGAAACTGGTTGAAATGTCGCCTGGCATGAACACCTCTGACGCAACCTTTGAGGCGGCTTGGAAACTGTGCGAGGGACTTGGTCAAAAGCCCGTTCGTACGCGCGACACCCCTGGCTTTATCTTGAATTACTTTTTAATCCCGTTTAATAATGACGTGATCAACTTGATTGATCAGGGCGTAGCCGATGCTGCAAATATCGACTTGGCCGTTAAGACCGCACTGGGCTATCCACTTGGCCCCCTCGAGCTGCTTGACATGGTCGGCATGGATACTCAGCTATTGCTGTGCGACGCGATGCACGGCCTCACGAACGAGCCGCGTGCGGCCTGCCCGCCGTTAGTTAAACGCATGATTGGCGCGGGTCGCCTCGGTCGTAAAACGGGTCAAGGGTTTCATACCTATGACAGCAGCAAGATTTTTGGAGCCTAAACATGAGCTATCAAATTATTCAAGCCGAAGAGAGTCGCTCGTTTCCTGAAGCGCACGCATTTTTTGAGCTTGCCAGTAAAGATGGTGCCGGCGTGGTCTACATCGGCGCAGATGCGGGCGAGGCCTTTGACGAAGCGCGCGAACAACACGCGGCGGCAAGCTTTGTGGCCCTCGAACTCGAAAACGAATGCTTGGGTGTCCACATTGCCGATGACGACGGCCCTGTGAACGTTGTCGGCTTTGCGCGTTTTAGATTAGGCGATGACGCCCCGACTAAATTAGTTGAGCTAGTGCGCATGCCCTACACCTCTGAAGCTGCGCTGGCGGCAGCCAAAGCGGCTTTTGAGGCGGCTGGCCTAGTCGTTGCTGTCTGTGGTGATTTTCCGGGCCGTATCCTCAATCGTCTGATTCGCCCGTATTACAACGCTGCACTGCGTCGTTTAGATGAGGGCTTGGCCTCGGCCAACGACATGGATATGACGCTGCGTTTAGGGTTGGGCTATCCAGAAGGGCCGATCGCCCTCTTAAATCGCTCGGGCTTGCATCATCACTTTGAAGTCACGCAAGACCTCTACGAGCAACTTGGGCAAGAAGCCTACGCCCCCGCACGTCGGGCGCGCAATGCCTGGCTCAAACAGTTTCAAGAGCATGATGATGCAGCCTCTTGAGGGCATCAAGGTACTAGACTTTAGTACCTTGTTACCGGGCCCGATGTGTACGCTTCTGCTCGCCGATGCCGGCGCAGACGTGATTAAGATTGAACGCAGCAGCGGCGATGAGATGCGCTCGTACACGCCAAAGTTTGGCAGGGACAGCGTGAACTTTGCGCTGCTCAATCGCGGCAAAAAATCAATTGTTGCTGACTTGAAGTCAGCCGACACGATCAAAAAAATTGAAGCCCTCATCGCGCAAGCCGACGTATTGGTCGAGCAATTTAGACCGGGTGTGATGGATCGTCTAGGACTCGGTTACCAAGCGGTCGCAAAAATCAATCCACGTTTGGTCTATTGCTCAATTACAGGTTACGGCCAAACCGGCCCCTATGCCCAAGTGGCCGCGCACGATATGAATTATCAAGCGCAAACCGGCATGGTCGGTTTGAGCGGCGATGCCAACGGTGCACCGAGTGTGCCGCCGGTCTTAACCGCTGACCTAGCGGGTGGTGCATACCCTGCTGTCATGAATATCTTGCTGGGCTTACGCAAACGTGACCGTGAGGGGGTCGGCTGCCATCTTGATATCTCGATGGCTGACAACCTATTCCCGCTCATGTATTGGGGTTTAGGAGACGGCTGGGCTGCTGGACAGTGGCCACGTGCGGGCAACGAGCTTGTCACGGGTGGCAGCCCGCGCTATCAGATCTATCAAACCGCAGATAATAAGTTTTTGACTGCAGCACCGTTAGAGGACAAGTTTTGGGGTAATTTTTTAACCGTGTTGGGTGCAACTGAGTTACAGCACATCGACAACCCCGCGTTGGTGAAGGCGAGTGTCGCCAAAATTATCGCCCAACAACCTGTCGCTTATTGGAACGCGCGTTTTGCAGGGCAAGACACCTGCGTCTGTGAAGTCATTGGGCTCGAACAAGCAGTGCAAGATCCTCATTTTCAGGCACGTGGCGTGTTTAACCGAACCATCGCAACCACCTCAGGGAAAACCATAACTGCTCTGCCCACCCCCATTAGCGGAGTATTCTTAAACTCGCAATCAAAGCAAAGCAGCCCTGACTTAGGCCAACATACACAAGAAATTTTGAAATAAGCTAGGTGAAGCACTTTACAATTGTGAACATAACTACAACCACAATCTCGATCACAGTTGTAATCGCAATCGCAATCACATTCACATTCACAAAACAAGAAGCATTTAACACGCACATCACGCTCAAGCCCGAGATGTGCCTGAGGAAATCATGAAAAAAATAACGTCTTTCTGTCTACTAACAATCGCGGCACTGCTTCCGGGCGTCGCAGCGAGTGCTGATCCTTGGCCAAGCAAACCCATCCGTATCGTCGTAACCTTTGCACCCGGCGGCACATCCGATGTTTTGGGTCGTGCCATTGCCCCGCCACTTTCGGCAGCCTTAGGGGTGCCGGTCGTTGTGGTCAACAAACCAGGCGCCAATAGCATTATCGCGACGCAAGAGGTTGCACGCTCTGCGCCAGACGGCAACACCATCGGTCTGTTTATCAGCGCGCACGCCATCAATCCTTTTATCGCCAAGAGCCTGCCCTACGACTCTAAAAAGGATTTCATTCCTTTAGCGATGCTTGCACTCATGCCAGGTCTCTTAACGGTTAACCCTTCTGTCCCGGCTAACACCGTGCAAGAGCTGATCGCATTGGCGAAAGCGAAACCGGGCACTCTGTCGTATGGCACACCCGGCGGCTTAACGTCGGGTCAACTGTCGATGCAGTATCTCATCAAGCTCGCTGGCGTCAACATTGTCGAGATTCCTTACAAGGGCGGCGGTCCTGCCTTGGTTGATCTGCTAGCCGGCCACATTCAGATGTTGATCAATAGCCCCACCTCAACGATTCCGCATGTCAATAGCGGCAAGTTGCGCCCGTTGGGTACCACCGGTGCAACGCGTCCTCCAGCACTCAAAGATGTGCCCACCATCGCTGAATCGGGGTTTCCTGGCTTTGAACTCTATGAGTGGTACGCCTTGTTTTTACCAGCCGGCACACCCAAAGAGATCGTGACGCGTTTGCATAAAGAAGTCATGACAGTGATGGCATCACCAGAGATGGTGAAACGCATCGCTGACATCGGCGCGCAAGGCAGCAAGGATACGCCTGAACAGTTCGCTCAGTTTTTAGCGAAAGAAGACAAAGTTTGGGGCGATCTCGTGAAGGCCATCGGGATTCAACCCGAATAACTTCACTGCAACCTGAGCCTACATACCGCAATATTTGGCGCGTTGGCTCAGGTCATCCACCCCTCGTCGCAGGGGCTTGGTGCGACAACAAGTCGGTACTCATACATGCCTTGTGCATGCCAAGCGAGCAACTAAGTTACTGCCGAAAACGGGTTCCTGCATCAACAGAGATGACATCGCCACTGATGTATTTTGACATCGCATCTGAGGCAAAAAAGACCGCCAGATTTGCAATCTCTTCAGGTGTGCCCATACGACCATACGGTAGGTTCGCCATCACTTTGGCATAGGCCTGTCGATCGGTATCGTTGCGAGGGTGCAGCAAGCTCTCGGTGCGAGGGGTATGAATCAAGCCAGGATTGATCCCAACCACGCGCACGCCATGATTAACCGTCTCTGAACCAAACGCTTTCGTAAAGGCGATCAGTGCCGCGTTGGCAACCGACGTACCAATCGAATTGGCATTGAGTCTTTCGCCTGCAATCCCAATAATGTTGATCATCACACCCGCCTTGCGTGCGATCATGTGCGGATACAGCGCACGACTCAGCATCATGGTTGACATCACTTTGCCCTCGAACCCCTCGCGAAAATCAACGGGATCAATACTGAGTAAGCTACCGCGCCCTATCGCACCCGCAGAGTTAATCAAGATCTCGGTCTCAGGGTACGCAGCGGCCAGTTCTTCGGCCGCGCCAGGCTCTGACAGATTCACCGACTCAACCAAGACCTCAACTTTATACTCGGCCTGAATGTTGCGGCGCGCCTCTTGCAACGAAGCTAAATCACGCGCCACCAGCCTTAACGAACAGCCCTCGGCTGCAAGCGCCTTCGCAATCGCGAAACCAATTCCCTTTGAGCCGCCGGTCACTAGAGCGACTTTGCCCTTCAGTTGATAGTCCATACCTTATCCTTTTTGTTTGCATCACTTGCTGTGAAGTGGGCTAACCTCCATAATATTCAAAAATCTCTCAGACAACCAAAAAAATCTCTCAGACAATCAACGGTTGGGCAGTCTTACACCCATTGAACTTACACAACAAGGCCTTGTTAAATGTCCTCTTTAAAAGTGATTGCACTCAGTCTTCTCGCCTTATCGGCTGTCAGCGCCCCAAGTCTTCAGGCGCAGGTGATCGATGGTTACCCAACGCAACCCATCAAGCTAGTGGTGCCGTTTCCACCGGGTGGCGCTTCTGACATCATTGCGCGTATTGTCGGACAAAAATTAGCCGAGCAAATGAAGGCCACCGTCATCATTGAAAACAAAGCGGGTGCCAATGGCAATATCGCTTCTGAATACGTGGTGCGGTCAAAGCCTGATGGGTATACCTTGATCTATAACAGTTCGTCAGTGGCGTTAAGCCCCGCTCTGTATAAGAACTTAAGCTTTGATGTGCAGAAAGATCTAGCGCCCGTGATTCTCACCACAGTTGTCCCGATGCTGCTCAATGTCAACAGCTCGGTTCCTGTCACAAATTTCCAAGAGTTCGTCGCACTGCTCAAAGCCAAGCCTGATTCGCTCTCGTATGGCTCGGCAGGGGTTGGTAACATCACACACCTTGCGCCCTTTTTAGTCTTAGAGCAACTAGGCTTGGTCGCCAACCATGTGCCGTACAAGGGCAGTGGCCCCGCCATGATTGGCCTGGTTGGTGGCGAAATTCAGTTTGATATGCAACCGATTTCAGTCGGCTTAGCCTACGCAAAAGAAGGGCGCGTGCGACCTATTGCGGTATCAACTCTGGTGCGCTCGCCTGCGCTTCCTAACGTGCCGACGCTTGACGAAAGCGGCCTAAAGGGCTTCGAGCTTGGCGCCTGGCAAGCCATTATGGTGCCCGCCAAAACGCCGCCAGCGATCATCAAGCGTTTGAACACAGACATCATGGCAGTTCTCATGAACCCCGAGACCAAAGAAAAGTTACTTTCGCAGGGCGCTCAAGTCTTAGGGTCGACGCCCGAAGAGTATGGCGCCTACCTTGCGAGCGAGATCAAGCGCTGGGATGCTGTCGTAAAAAGCAGTAAAACCGAGCCACAATAAGTGATTCTGAGACTCTAACGCAGATAATGCCCGCGCTAAACAGCTCGGCGCTTGGGTTTTAATTGCCGCGGCCGCTTGCATAGCCACACGCAATGTTGACTGTTGAGGCGATTTGCTGCTGGGTCTCAGTGTCTAAGTCTGAGTTTTTGTGTATCGTTGCGGTCTATGATTCACATTATCGAACTTCGCTTACCCATCGATCACGCCCCCGAGGCTCTCTCGGCGGCCATCGTCAAGCGTCTGGGTATCTCTGCGAACGAGCTCTTAAAGATTGAGATCTTTAAACGCAGCTACGACGCACGCAAAAATATTGCACTATCATTTACTTATATCGTTGATGTCATCGTCAAAGACGAAGCTGCAGTCCTTGACCGCTTTGTTGACGACCCGCAAGTACGTCTAACGCCTGATACCAGCTATCACTACGTTGCGCAGGTCACTGATCAGGCGCATCGCCCAACCCTTCGCCCCGTTGTAATTGGTTTTGGCCCTTGTGGAATTTTTGCTGCTTTATTACTGGCACAGATGGGCCTCAAACCCCTCATTCTTGAGCGCGGCAAAGCGGTACGCGAACGCACACAAGATACCTGGAAACTTTGGCGTAAAAATGTTTTAAACCCTGAGTCGAATGTGCAGTTTGGCGAGGGCGGCGCTGGCACGTTTTCAGATGGCAAACTGTATAGCCAGATCAAAGACCCCAAGTTTTATGGTCGTAAAGTCATTCAAGAGTTCATCAAAGCAGGCGCACCCGAAGAGATTTTGTACGTTGCCAAGCCACACATCGGTACATTCCGCTTAGTGGGCATCGTTGAAACCATGCGCGAAGAAATCATCGCACTTGGCGGTGAAATTCGGTTTTCGCAAAAAGTGACTGGCTTTGATATTGAGGCCGAGCAGATCCGTGGCGTGCAACTCGAAAACGGCGAGCACATTGCTGCAGATCATGTCATTTTGGCACTTGGTCATAGCGCGCGCGACACCTTTGAGGCCTTGCACGAGGCGGGTGTCTACCTTGAGGCCAAGCCCTTCTCAGTCGGCTTTCGCATTGAACACCCACAATCCATGATTGATCGGGCGCGGCTGGGGCCGCACGCTGGCAACCCGTTAATTGGCGCCGCAGACTACAAACTGGTACACCACGCCAACAACGGCCGCAGCGTGTATAGCTTTTGCATGTGTCCAGGCGGCACGGTGGTGGCAGCCACCTCAGAACCCAATCGCGTCGTCACCAACGGCATGAGTCAGTATTCTCGCAACGAACGCAACGCCAATGCTGGCATTGTGGTGGGGATTACGCCCGACGATTACCCCGGTGGCCCATTAGCCGGCATTGCTTTTCAACGTGCGATTGAATCGAAAGCGTTTGAACTGGGCGGTGGCACCTACGAGGCGCCGGGGCAATTGGTGGGTGACTTTCTAATGGGGCGCGCCTCAACCGCGTTTGGCAGCGTCACGCCGTCGTACAAGCCCGGCGTGCATCTCACTGACTTAGCCAGTAGTCTGCCGGCCTATGCCATCGAGGCCATTCGCGAGGCCCTGCCCGCCTTTGAGAAAAAAATCAAAGGTTTCTCAATGCACGATGCCGTCTTGACCGGTGTTGAAACGCGCACCTCATCGCCACTACGCATTACCCGCGGGGCAGATTTTCAAAGCCTAAATATCAAAGGCCTTTACCCTGCGGGTGAAGGTGCAGGCTACGCCGGTGGCATTTTGTCGGCCGGGGTTGACGGCATTAAAGTGGCTGAGGCAGTCGCACTGAGTTTGTTAGCGCACTGATAAGTTCGGCGCATCGTACATATCTTTACCGAATTGCGCGGAAAGCCTTGGCCTTTAGGACGGGGGGGAAGTCAACCTAGGCCGCCACCGCCTGAAATACCCTGATGCGTGCTTGAATCTTTTTTTTCAACTCTCGTGTCACCACACGCATATCGTACTCAGCCTGAAGGTTCAGCCAAAACCTTGGCTCCATCGAGAAATAGATACCCAACCTTAAGGCCGTATCGGCCGTAATCGGACGCTGTCCATTGACGATTTCACTAATGCGGCTTGCTGACACATCAATATCGGCAGACAGACGTCGCGCGGTAATTGCCATCGGCTTCATAAATTCTTCAAGCAGGATTTCTCCTGGATGAATCTCTTGTAGTCGCTTGGACATATCAACTTCCTAGTGATAATCAACAATTTCAACTTGATAAGCGCCGTCGTCATGCCATACAAAGCATAACCGCCACTTGTCATTGATTCGAATACTGTGCTGGCCTTTACGGTCGCCCCTCAGAACCTCGAGGCGATTGCCAGGCGGTATGCGTAGCGTCTGTAATGTGCCCGCCGCATGCAGGCAAAGTAGTTTTCGCCTAGCTATGCGTTCAATCGCTTTGAAGCGGATAACCTCGTTACTTTTGAATAACGCCTCAGTATCAGCGCATACAAATGATTGAATCATTGAAATAATATTCCGTCAAACAGATTCCGTCAAACAGAACATTTGTTCGACTTCACAGTTTAGGGAATTTGGGCAAGAAAAAAACCCGTGATAAACACGGGTTGATCAAAACATCCTTCCAAAGCAAGCGCCGGTTGATTGCCGGCTCTTGGTTGTCTTTACTCAGTTAACGCGCGCGATAACACTCGCCCTGGTCGTGCACTAGTCGCCTTGCCCTGCGCCCAGACTACCTCACCATTCACAATCACCGTATGAATCCCTTTGGCCAAGGCGATCGGGTTGTCGTAGGTCGCCACTTCATCGATGGTCGCCTCATCAAACAAGGTCAAGTCAGCAAACGCACCTTCTTTGATGACACCGCGATCGGTCAAACCAAAGTTCGTTGCCGTCAAGCCAGTCATTTTATGCACCGCAGTTTCAAGCGAAAACAGTTTGAGCGAACGCCGATAATGGCCCAGCACGCGCGGGAAGGTTGACCACAATCTTGGATGCGGCGAAGCATCGTGCGGCAAGCCATCTGAACCAATCATGGTTGGGGCAAACTGCAAAATCTTTTGCACGTCACCCTCGTCCATTCTGAAATAAATTGCACCGGCTGGCAGCAGCTTAGCGACCGCTTCTTTTTCTGACAGGCCCATTTGCTTGGCGATCTTATCGAGGTCTTGCCCAGCATATTGAGGAAACGGCTTTGACCAGGTCACGATGACACGCGAGGAGGTCTCGGCGCGGCTATAAGACAACACCGTTGAGCCTGCCGTGTAAGGATAACAATCCAAGCAAATCGGTTGCTTCGCCATATTTTTTTGGATGTAAGCCAGCGTCTCGTCTGAACGCCCGTAGTTTTTTGCGCCAATTACCTTGTGATGCGAAATAACAACCGGCACCTCAGCTTCGCGACCAATTCTGAAGGTTTCTTCGAGCGAGTCAATAATGCCATCAGCCTCGTCGCGCATGTGGGTGCAATACAGACCGTTGTATTTTTTTAGCGGGCGGCAAATCTCAATGACTTCTTCAGTGGGGGCTGCAACCGCCGGTTCGTAAAACAAACCAGTCGATACACCGATGGCGCCCGCTTGCATGGCCTCAACCACCAACTCGCGCATCGCTGCGATTTGCGCCGCATTGGCGGGTTGCTCAAGATCATCCATCGTCGCCACGCGTAGCGTGGTGTGCCCGACCAGCATGGCGCGATTCGTGGTCGAAGGCTGGGCACGCAAGGCATCCAAATAGGCCTTGAAGGTGCCAAATTTGAACCACTTACCCTCGTCATCGAGCAGATTGAGGGGTGGCGTCACCGGATCCGGGATTGGCCGTGGCATGGGGGCCAAAGAGACCCCACAGTTACCGCCAATGATCGTGGTCACACCTTGACTGACCTTGGGGGTCATTTCTGGGTTCGAAAGCATCAGACGATCATCGTGGGTGTGCGCATCAATGAAACCAGGTGCGGCCACTTGCCCTTTAAGATCAATCTCTGTTTTTCCAGAAGATGTCGACAGATCGCAGATTTTAACAATGCGATCGCCGTTGATGCCAATATCTGCAGTGTAGCGGATTGCCTCGGTACCATCCACAATCGTGGCATTTCGGATCAAAAGATCATAAGAAGTCTGCATGAAAGGCCTTTTTTGTAATTTTGAGCGATTAACAAGCCCCAAGCCCTTTGATTTTTAAAGGTATTTGAACTGATCGCCAACATGAATCTAAAACTATATACTGAATCTAACAGGGATCGGGCGGGTCAAGCGGGTATATCGCGCTTGCGCCGTCCCGCCAAATTCTCACGCAGCGCGTTCACGCGCATTGAGGTTTTTATGCAAGTTATTTCTGATACCGCTTCGATTGATGTCACCGACATCACCCCTTACCTTGGCAAACTAATCCGTTTTAGGCGCGATCTGCATGCTCACCCAGAGCTACGCTTTGAAGAGGTACGCACCTCAGACCAAGTCGCTAATTACCTGACCGAACTTGGCTTAGACGTTCACCGCGGCATGGGCAAAACTGGTGTGGTGGCCACCTTGCGCGGGCGCGGCGCTCAGGCCAACGACCCCGCGCGCGTGCTGGCCCTACGTGCAGACATGGACGCACTGCCTGTCACTGAACTGAATCAGTTTGAGTATGCCAGCACCTACGCCGGGCGCATGCACGCCTGCGGCCACGACGGCCACACAGCCATGCTGTTGGGCGGTGCCACCTTGCTGGCGGCCAACCCCGACTTCAACGGCACCGTCCATTTTATTTTTCAGCCTGGCGAAGAAGGTGGCGCGGGTGCGCGCGCAATGATCGAAGACGGCTTGTTTGATACGTTTCCAGCCAAGGCGGCTTTTGCTCTGCATAACTGGCCCGTGTTACCCGCCGGTCAAATGGGCGTGCGTGTCGGCCCGATTATGGCGGCCGCCAATCGCTTTGAAATCCGCGTCAGCGGCAAAGGCGGTCATGCCGCGCAACCGCACATTGGTGTTGACCCGATCCCCGTAGCCTGCACCATCGTCGGTCAGTTGCAAACGCTGGTGTCGCGCGGGACCGACCCGCTAGACAGCGCAGTGGTCACCGTTGGTAAGATCGAGTCAGGCACCGTTGAAAACATTATCCCCAACGAAGCCATCATTTATGGCACCACGCGTGCGTTAACCCAAGAGACATTAAATCGCCTCACTGTAGGCCTTGAGCGAATCAGTGAGCATATCGCTGCAGCGCATGGCGCGACCGCAAAATTTATTCTCAAGCCTGGCTATCCCAGCACCGACAACCATCCAAAAGAAGCCGCGTTTATGGCAAAAATGATGGCCGCCACCGTGGGCGTCGAAAATGCTTTTGATAACATCCCGCCCGCCATGACGGCTGAAGACTTCAGCTTCATGCTGCTTAAAGTGCCAGGTGCCTACGGCTTTATCGGCAATGGCAAAGGCGGCAAACCGGGCGTTAGTCTGCATAACGCAGGCTATGACTTTAATGACGACATCTTAGGTGTGGGCGCGCAATTCTGGGATCGCCTTGCGCGCGAATGGTTTAAGACTGAGGTGGTTTGATGCGCCAACTCACGCGCGACCTCGCACTAGGCCTCTCTTTAGTTTTCGCCACTTGGTGCGCTCAGGCTCAAACGCCTGTTGCGTCGACCTGGCCTACTAAGGCGATCAAGATTATTGTGACCTACCCCACTGCTGGGGTTAGCGATAACGCCACGCGCGTAATTGCCGAACGCTTGACTAAATCTTTAGGGCAGTCCGTCTTAGTTGAAAATCGCGCCGGAGCAGGCGGCACGCTCGGGGCTGATGTGGTCGCCAAGGCGGCGCCTGATGGCTACACCATTGGTTTTGCGGGCATCAGTGCTTTCTCGATTGGCCCGCATGTGATGAAAGTCAATTACGACAGCTTGAAAGATTTTTCAGCAGTCGCAGCGGCCATGTACTCGCCCGTTTATTTATTGGCAACGTCAAAATTTGCTGGCAACAGCTTTGAGGATGTCATCGCTTTAAGCAAAGCCAAACCCGGTTCGATCACTGTTGCCACCTCAGGCTACGGCACAGTCGGCCATATCATGATTGAACAACTGCGCAAAAAAACCGGTGCAGATATCACGCATGTGCCTTATAAAGGCGGCGGTCAAATTGCCACTGACGCACTGGGCGGACAGTTTGATTTAATGCTCGCCAACCCCTATGCCAATCTCAATAATTTAATCGCAGATGGCAAATTCAGGGTACTAGCCGTAGGCGCCCCGCAAAGAATTGAAAAATATCCAAACGTTAAAACTTTTGCCGAGCTCGGCTACCCAGAAGCCAACATGACTTCATTTTTTGGCTTCTTTGCACCCGCACGCACACCGCCCGAGATCATTGCAAAACTCAACAGCGAAATTAACCGGGCGCTCAACGACCCCGAGATCGCAGAAAAAATCCGCAGACTAGAAAACCTCGTGGTAACGGGTAAGCCAGAATACTTTGGCGACATGATTCAAAAAGAATATCAGTCTAATGCTGTGATCGTGAAAGAAGCGAATATCAAGGCAGAGTGAATTGCAAACGGGTGATCGACTCTAGAGTACTGCGTTGAGTCCCTTGCGCTCAATCAGAGACAGCAGCTACACCCGCGGCAGCAATCTGCGCGCCCTCATCGCCAAGATCCCAAAACAAGCCTGCCATCAGCTGCAGTGACTCGCGTGCGACTGAGCCCAGCATGTGTTCGTTTGGGGCGTGTTGCGAGCAGGCCGCGTACGAGTGTGGCACCCATACGGTTGGTAATCCTAAGATCTTTGAAAAAGCATCGTTAGGCAAGGTGCCGCCCAAATTTGGCAACACATCAACCGTTTTACCAGTGCTGCGCGTAATCGACGCCACCGCCATTTTGACCCATGGATTATCGGGATCTAATCGCGTCGCTTCGGCCGCCTCACCACGACTGGCGACAGCTTCAACATCCGTGAAACCATTTGCATCCAGGTGGTCACGAATATGCTTTAAAAAGTTTTCGTTATCGCTACCCACGACGTAACGCAACTGACAAAATGCAATCGCGTAGCCAGGGATCGCATTCACCGGCGCCTCTGGATTACCGGTTTTAAATGCAAGAGTTTCAAAGGTGTTCCAGGCAAACACGCGCTCGGCCTGTGTGAGGCCGGGCTCGGCCCAATCAGGATCAATCTCAGGATCATTGGGCCCGCCGCCCACTTCAATATTGGCGAGTGCACGTTTAACGTTTTCAGGTAACGAACTTGGCAACAGCTTGGGCACGAGGATGCGGCCTTTTGCGTCGACCATCGAGGCAATCGCATGCGCCAGGCGAATGCCAGGGTTGCGCAACAACCCACCCCAGTTACCCGAATGATGCGCGCCTTGGCGCAGATTTAATTTCAACTCAAAATTAAACGCACCGCGTGAGCCTAAAAATAACGTTGGGCGCGAGGCTGAGACCCGCGGACCATCTGACGCTAAAAATAAATCGGCCTTCAACAAGTCACCATATTGTTCGCATACTTCGCGCAGACCGGGCGAGCCCATTTCTTCGCCCATCTCGATTAGCAGCTTAATGTTGTAGCCTAAGCGCCCAGCACGCGCGTTGAGCACTTGCTCAAGCGCCGCGAGGTTGATCGAGTGCTGGCCTTTATTGTCTGCGGTGCCACGACCATACCAACGGTCACCTTGAATATTCAACGCCCATGGGGCTAAGCCTTCATTCCATTGCGGTGCGTAACCTCGCACCACATCACCATGGCCGTAACTCAGCACGGTGAAATCAGCGCCCGACTCAAGCCGCTCGGCCACTAAAAACGGACCACGATCTTCGACTGGATTTGGGATGATTTTGCAGGTGAACCCCATCTTCTGCAAATAAGGCGTGAGCTCTTGCGTGAGGTAGGCCGAGAGAATCTCGACCTTGCCCGGCTCTTGACTCTCGGTGGCCATCGCCACCCGG
>JBIIWK010000242.1:0-5098 GCA_044338955.1 Burkholderiaceae bacterium | reverse complement strand
TGGGCCCGCGCAAATGAGAAAAATGCAACTCGATGAGATTGAACGTTTTCGCGAAATCATAAAGACGTCAGGTTTTAAGCCGCAATAGCAAGTTATTCAGGCGCTAGTGAGTCCGGCGCATTCTCTAAATTTAATTCGTCTTTCTTCCCTTTGAATTCCGTAAAACCTCGTTCACTTCAATACTATTAAGCGTCTTTCACCTTTAGCATTTGAATCCTGTAAAAGAAAATTTCGAATCATGCGAATGCAAAGTATTGAACAGGGCATGAGCACTGCCTACTATGCTCAACATCACGGCGGTCAACCCGCTGTCATTGAAACTGACCGCGTCACAACTTTCACACAACTTAATGCGCGCGCGAATCAATTGGTCAGAGCGCTTAGACAACGAGGCCTGAAAGCGGGTGATGCTGTTGCCTTGCTCTGTTCAAATCGGCTTGAATTTATAGAAGTGATCGTGGCGCTTGAGCGCTCGGGCCTGCGCATCACGCCTCTTAACACGCATCTGACAGGCGATGAGGTGGGCTACATCCTTGACAACTGTGAAGCCAAGGCCTTTATTGCAGAGGCTCGCTTTGCCACGCAAGCGCAGGCTGCGGTTGTTCTCGCCAAACGTGCTGAGATTAAGTTCGCGATCGGTGGCGATATCGCAGGGTTTGATGCGTACGAACAAGCGTTAACGTCTCACCCAGCCCACGATATCGAGGATCCAACGCTGGGTAGCAGAATGCTTTATACCTCGGGCACAACCGGACGCCCTAAAGGTGTTTACCGTGACCCAGCGTACGCTCTGCCGTCCGTCATGGCGTCAGTTGAGTTAGCGAATGCAGCTGGTTATCAAGTGGCCACAGGTCAGTTGCATCTTTGCGCGGGCCCTTTGTATCATGCAGCACCTCTTGGTTACTCGTTAGCGCAACCGCTTCTGGCAGGAGTGGGCGTGGTGCTGATGAATCGCTGGAATAGCGAAGACGCTTTGCGCCTCATTCAACAGCATCGCATCACGCACACGCACATGGTGCCAACAATGTTTCATCGCCTGCTATCGTTGCCGCAAGAGATGAAAGACAAGTACGACCTCTCGTCGCTGCAGTTTGTGATTCATGGCGCAGCACCTTGCTCGGTACAACTAAAAAGCGCCATGATCAAATGGTGGGGGCCCATTCTGTCGGAATATTACGCAGCCACTGAAGGCCGCGCCGTCAGCGTCACATCCACTGCTTGGCTGAAAAGACCGGGTACCGTCGGCAAACCGAACCCTATCGACCAAGTTCGTATTTTGGATGAGCAGGCACAAGCGCTAGCGCCAAATACAGCCGGCACGATTTATATAAAAGCTCCTGCCGTTGGACGCTTTAACTATTTCAAAGACGACAGTAAAACCGCAAGCTCTTATCGAGGCGATTACTTCACCTTAGGCGATATCGGCTATCTGGATGAAGACGGGTGGTTATTCTTAACCGATAGAAATGCCAATCTGATTATTTCGGGTGGGGTCAATATTTATCCAACTGAAGTTGAAGCCGTTTTGTTAACGCACCCTGCAGTAGGTGACGTGGGCGTGATTGGCGTACCAAACGAAGAATGGGGTGAAGAGGTCAAAGCAGTGATTGAACTACAGGCAGGCATCTCAGGTTCAACCGAATTGGTGGCCGAGCTTCTAGCCTTTTGCAAAGAGCATCTCGCAACGTTCAAGTGCCCACGCAGTATTGATTTTTCTGAAAAGCTACCTCGCCTAGATAACGGTAAACTGTACAAACAGGGCTTGCGTGAGCAATATCGTGCCGCGATAGCTAACAAGTAAAGAGAGAAACAACATGTCTGAGTTTGCAACATACGCTGTACAAGGCGAGATCGCCGTCATCTCAATGAACAAGCCGCCCATTAACGGCTTGGGCGCTGCGTTGCGCGAAGGGATTGGAGCTGGTTTGACCCAAGCACTCAACGACGCGAACGTAAAGGGGATTGTGTTGATTGGCACGCCTCGTGCTTTTTCGGGCGGTGCAGATATTACTGAATTTGGCACGCCAAAAACCACACACGAACCGACGCTACGTACTGTCGTTGAAATGATGGAAGCCGGCAACAAACCCGTGATTGCAGCGATCAGTGGCTTTTGTTTGGGTGGCGGTCTTGAACTTGCGCTCGGCTGTCACTTTCGCGTGGCCCTGCCCGATGCAACCCTAGGCTTACCAGAGGTCAAACTTGGCATCTTGCCGGGCGGTGGTGGTACTCAACGTTTGCCGCGCCTACTTGGCTTTGAAAAAGCCGTTGACATGATTGTGGCAGGTGTACATCTTCCTGCTAGCAAATTTAAAGATACGTTGTTGCTCGATCAAATCGTTGAAGGCGATTTACTTGAAGCAGCGCTCGCCTTCGCACGCAAGGTCATCGCACAAAACGAACCGCTCAAGCGTGTGCGTGATCGTACAGTACCCGATATCCCTAGCGACGAAGCGCTAGCCGAAAAAAGAAAAGCCGTGGTTGCAGCAGCTAAACGCTTTCCAGCGCCTGTCAGTTGCTTTGACGCTGTCTGCGCCAGCTTCAAATCGGACTCGTTCGACGCGGGCTTGGCTGAAGAGCGACGCCTCATTACTGAGCTCTTCAAATCACCAGAATCACACGCACTGCGCTACACCTTTGCTGCCGAACGCGCCGCGGCAAAAATCCCCGGCCTACCTGATGACACGCCTTTGCGTGCGATTAAAAAAGTCGGTGTCATTGGTGCCGGTACGATGGGTGGTGGTATCACCATGAACTTCATCAGCGCTGGTCTGCCCGTTGTGCTTCTCGAGACTAAGCAAGAGGCGTTAGACAAGGGTCTGGCGACGATTCGTAAAAATTACGAAACCTCGATGAAAAAGGGCAAACTCACACAGGCGCAACTCGACGCATGCATGGCTCTGATCCAACCGACGCTAAGTTATCAAGATTTCAGCGATGTCGATCTAGTGATTGAAGCTGTATTTGAAAATATGGACGTCAAAGAGCAAGTCTTTAAAACACTCGATGGCGTGATTAAACAAGGGGCGATTCTGGCCTCAAATACCTCAGCGCTCAATATCGATCAGATCGCTCTGTTCACCAAGCGCCCACAAGACGTCATTGGCTTGCATTTCTTTAGCCCTGCCAATGTGATGCGACTGCTTGAAGTCGTACGCGGCGCCAAGACCGCGCCAGACGTGCTGGCCACCTGCATGAACATGGCTCGCAAGATTAAGAAGATTGCGGTGGTCTCAGGTGTGTGTGACGGCTTTATCGGCAACCGGATGTTGGCTCAGTACCGTGCTGCCGCCAACGAACTGATGGTTCAGGGTGCGCTACCTCAACAAATCGATGGCGCCATTCAGGCCTTTGGTTTTGCGATGGGGCCTTTTAGGGTTGCCGACTTGGCCGGTTTAGATATTAGCTGGGCCGGGCGTAAGCGTCGTGCTGCGGCAAGCCCAACACCGGTCGCACCGATTGTTGACGATTGGATTTGCGAGGCGGGTCGCTTTGGGCAAAAAACTGGGGCCGGCTGGTATCGCTACGAGGCGGGAAAGCGCGATGCGATCCCCGACCCAATCGTCGAGGCCATGATTGCCAAATACCGTGCAGAAAACGGGATCAAACCTCGCAAAATCGAAGATAGCGAGATCATTGAACGCTGTATGTTCGCCTTGGTCAACGAGGCCGCACGCATTCTTGAAGAACGCATCGCAGCTCGGGCTTCGGATGTTGATATTGTGTATTTGAACGGCTATGGGTTTCCGGCCCATGTGGGCGGGCCGATGCACTATGCCAACACAGTGGGCTTGCCCAAGGTCTTACAACGACTCAAAGACTTTGCCGCTGAACCTGGTGCCAATCCAAAATGGCAACCGGCAGCGCTGATCGTGCGTTTAGTTGAGCGTGGGACTGGGTTTAATTAACCCGGAACCCCGTAAATACTATTTAAATAGTATTCAAACTAAATTAGTATAAAAAAATACATAAATACTATTTAAATAGTATTTACAGAAAATTTTTATAAAAAAGAGACCAATCCTATCAAAATAGGATTGGTCTCTTTAGCTTTACTAAGATCGACTCGACAGATCTGCATCGATATTAATTTCTTACACATAAAAATATAAGTATATGTAAGCATTTAAATTTAAAGTATTTTACTCAAATAAAAATAGTACATCTTTATATTTTAATTAGTACATCAATACGTGTTAGTCGCCTGTGTAAGCATCACTTGGCGCCCCCCAACTTGTGTATCCACCATCGACAGGCAGCGTCACACCAGTAATAAATGCAGCCTGATCCGAGGCTAAAAATAACATTGCGTCAGCGATATGACGGGGCTCACCCATGCGGCCCATTGGCGTGCGGCGCTCTACGATGCTCTTGTCGAGCCTGCCTTCATCAATGATGGCCTGCGTTAACGGCGTCAGGATGTAGCCAGGCGCAATGGCGTTGACTCGAATGCCAGCGGCGCCCCACTCGCATCCAAGCGTGCGCGTAATCATCGAAATCCCGGCTTTTGCAGCACTGTAAGCATTGCGATAGGTCAAACCAATGACACCAGCGATCGAACTGATATTGATGACGTTGCCTTTACCCTGCTTAAGCATGTGCACTGCGCAAGCCTTAGTCATCATGTAAGTGCCAGTCAGGTGGATATCCAGCAAACGCCGAAAATGCGCCATATCTTGCTCAACCGTTGGCGCAACCCGATCGGCCACACCCGCACAATTAATCAAAACATCCACGCGCCCGTATTTTTTAATCACCGTGTCGACCACGTGATTGACCTGAGCCTCATCGGCAACATCGCAAGCTAAACCCAAGTGCTGCGAGCCCAATTGTTGGGCAATTTTTACTGCCGCCGCTTCTTGAAGGTCAGCAATCACAATCGTTGCGCCTTCTTTGGCAAAACCATGTGCAGCGGCTAAACCTAGGCCACTTGCACCACCTGTAATTAAAACAACGTAAGGTTTCAGTTCGGGATACATGGTTATCCTTTTTTTTGATTATGTCGTTACAAACTCTTAATCACTTTACCTTCAAACGTCTAGCCACTTGACTACTGGTATACCTTAAGCCACCTTACTTCGCCGACGGTAAATCATCA
>JBIIWK010000030.1:0-16524 GCA_044338955.1 Burkholderiaceae bacterium | reverse complement strand
GCGTGCCCGAGCCAGGCTAGGCGCAAGTCCGGTCACTGCGAGCGGCAGCAACACGTTATCAATGGCACTGCGGTCATATAGTAAATGGGTATCTTGAAGGATGACACCTACTGCCCGCCTTAAATAGGGGCGCTCCCGTGCAGAGAGTTGGTCGAGTCGGTGCCCATGCACCTGAATCGAGCCGCGGCTGGGGGGTTCTAAGCCCCCGATGAGCTTGAGTAAGGTTGATTTACCAGCGCCTGAGGGGCCGGCAACGTACACGAACTCTCCGGCCGACACCTTGAAGGTTAGGTCAGCTAGGATATGACGGCCTTGGCCGTACGACTTGTAAACATGCTGAAATTCAATCATGGGCTATCGCTTTTAGAGCCTAATAATAACTCTGCCCACGATTCTGGGGATTGACGGCAAGGGATTTCCCCCATACAGTGCCTATAGGTCTGCAGCTACTATCTGTCGCTCGCAAGCATCGGTTGCCACTGTGTGGTTTTACGGCCGCCGCCCCCCAAAGTTGTTATCCGGAGATTTAGCCATGAAATTTCTTAAATTAGCTGCCGTCGGCGCAGCGCTCATTGCTGCCAGCACTGTTGCTCAGGCGGGTGCTACGTTTGATAGCGTCAAAAAGAAAGGTTTTGTGCAGTGCGGCACAAATACCGGTTTAGCTGGTTTTGGCGCACCCGACAGTAAAGGCGTTTGGTCTGGTCTAGATATTGACATGTGCAAAGCTTTCGCTGCTGCGATGTTTGGTGACCCAACAAAATTTAAAGTGACGCCGCTGACTGCCCAGCAACGCTTTACAGCGCTGCAGTCAGGAGAAGTGGACGTTCTGGTGCGTAACACCACGCAAACCATGACCCGCGACACGTCGTTGGGTTTGATCGGTGTGGCCGTCAATTTTTATGACAGCCAAGGCATTATGGTGCGCAAAGATAGCGGCATCAAAAGCGCAAAAGAACTCAATGGCGCCACGATCTGTGTGCAACCAGGCACCACAACAGAACTCAATTTGGCAGACTGGTTTCGGGCGAACAAGCTGTCGTTCAAGCCTGTCGTGATCGAAAAGCTTGACGAAGTGGTTGGCGCTTTTGTAGCCGGGCGCTGCGATGCCTATACAACGGATAAGTCGGGCTTAGCCTCTTCGCGTTCATCGCAAGCAAACCCCGACTTGTATGCAATCTTGCCAGAAAACTTCTCTAAAGAGCCGCTAGGGCCGTTGGTTCGTCAAGGTGATGAGCAATGGCTCAATCTCGTGCGCTGGAGCTTTAACGCAATGGTCGAGGCCGAAGAGTACGGCATTACCCAAAAGAATCTTGACGAGATGCTGAAAAGCACTAACCCTAACGTGCAGCGTATTCTGGGCGTGACTCCAGGCATGGGTAAAAATCTGGGTGTTGACGAAAAGTGGGCCTACAACATCATCAAGGCAGTCGGTAACTATGGCGAAAGCTTTGAGCGCAACATTGGCAAAAATACGCCTTTGCGCTTAGAGCGTGGCCTCAATGAGCAATGGACGAAAGGCGGCATCATGTACGCCTGGCCAATTCGTTAATCTATTGCTGACCTCACGGTGATCGTCAGGCGTTTGCTTGTCGATCACCGACTCTTATGCTGAATATGAAATCGACCGCAGTGGTGCTTGCGCCTAAAAAGCGTTTGTCCTGGAATAATCCAGAAGTGCGCGCGATCGTTTACCAAGTACTAGCGGTCGCCCTCGTTGGGGGTGTGGGCTGGTACCTTGTGCATAACACTTTGCACAACCTATCTGTGCGAAATATCACCACGGGGTTTGATTTTTTAACCCGTGAGGCGGGCTTCGCCATCGGCGAAGGCGTCATTAGCTTCACCCCGGCTGATACCTATCAGCGCGCCATCACGGTGGGTGTGCTTAACACTTTGCGCGTGGCATTTTTTGGTATCTTGCTCGCAACAATTCTTGGCACCATTATCGGTATCGCCAGGCTCTCAAAGAACTGGCTGGTGCGTACCGTTTCGAGTGTGTACGTTGAAGTTATGCGTAACATTCCGTTGTTGTTACAGTTATTTTTTTGGTACGTCATTATTATCGAGACGATGCCAGGGCCACGTAAGGCCTATCATCCGCTATCGGGTGTTTTTGTATCGAACCGCGGCATACAGATCCCTTCAGTTCATGGTGAGGGGCTGACGTGGCTACTCGCGGGTTTATTACTGGCGGTTTTGCTTTCGCTGACGCTTCGTGTGTGGTCTCGACGGCGTCAAGACCAAACCGGTAAGACCTTTGCGTTGGGGCGCTCAACGCTCGCCTTGTTGCTGGTGACGCCAGCACTGGCTTGGTGGTTAAGCGGAACGCAGATGTCCCTTGATGTCCCTGAACTCAAAGGGTTTAACTTTGTGGGAGGAATGACACTGACTCCTGAGTTTGCCGCGCTCTTATTTGGCCTGGTGATTTATACGTCGGCGTTTATTGCCGAAGTGGTGCGCTCAGGTATTCAGTCGGTTGACCGCGGCCAATGGGAGGCCGCTGGTGCCTTGGGGATTAAAAATAGCCTGGTACTTCGTTTGGTCGTTCTGCCGCAAGCCTTGCGTGTGATCATCCCGCCTATGACCAGTCAGTACCTGAACATCACTAAAAATAGTTCGTTAGCTGTCGCGATTGGTTACCCTGATTTGGTTTCGGTGATCAACACCACGCTGAATCAAACCGGCCAAGCCATTGAAGGTATTTTGATGATTATGGCAGCCTACTTAACCGTTAGCTTGTCAATTTCATTCTTTATGAATTGGTATAACAAACGTATCGCGTTGGTAGAAAGATAATATGAGTGTTGCCCCCAACGCGGTGAATGCGTCTTCTGCCCCCGGAGCCTGGTCGCGGATACCAGTCTTGCATTGGTTGCGCACCCAATTGTTTTCGTCACCGCTCAATACGTTACTCACGCTGTTGACGCTGTGGTTGTTGTTGGCCACCGTGCCTGCGATGGTGGATTGGTTTTTTCTGAATTCAACTGTCACGGCCACAAGTGCGCAAGAGTGCCGTAAAGTGACGGGCGCCTGTTGGGCCGTGATCGTTGAAAAGCACCGCTTGATACTGTTTGGCGTGTACCCCTATGAAGAGCAGTGGCGCCCTTTGTTGGCAACCTTGCTGCTCATCGCGGTGATCATCTTGAGTGGTGTGCGTCGGTTCTGGAACCTGTCACTCTTAGTGTTTTGGGTGGTTGCCCTGACCGGCGCTGCGGTGCTGATGTGGGGTGGCGTCTTTGGTTTGACCTATGTTGAAAATAGTCGATGGGGTGGGTTGCCGCTGACGTTAATGCTCTCAACGTTTGGTATTGCCTTCGCGTTTCCGCTGGGGATTGTGTTGGCCTTGGGTCGCCGCTCAAATATGCCAGCTATTAAAACAATCTGCATCGTCTATATCGAGCTCATTCGTGGCGTACCCCTGATCAGCCTGTTGTTTATGTCGGCCGTGATGCTGCCCTTGTTTTTGCCCGAAGGGCTGACGATTGATAAGTTGCTGCGTGCGCAGGTTGCCATTATTTTATTTGCAGCAGCCTATATGGCTGAAACTATACGGGGCGGTTTACAGGCGATCCCGAAGGGGCAATTTGAAGGTGCCGATTCGCTTGGATTGACCTATTGGCAGCAAATGCGTTTGATCGTTCTGCCACAGGCACTCAAGATCGTGATACCGCCGCTGGTTGGCTTGTTTATTGCGTTGTTTAAAGATACCTCGCTTGTCGTAATCATTGGTATTTTTGATCTGACTCAGGCGGCCAAAGCTGCGCTTGTTGACCAGTCATGGCGTGGTTTCAGCATCGAGATCTATGTTTTTATTTCAGCGATTTATTTTGTATTTTGCTATTCGATGTCTAAATATAGTCAGTCCCTTGAAAAGCGCCTGGCGACAGAGCATCAGCGCTAATGGGTTATTTTCAGATATCAGGCGCGTCTTAATTTCGGAGATCGTGTATGGCAGATGCCATCATTAGCATGCAAGACGTCAACAAGTGGTACGGCAAGTTTCACGTGTTGCGGGACATCAATTTAGAGGTCGCCCCAGGCGAGCGCATTGTGATCTGTGGGCCGTCTGGTTCAGGCAAGTCGACGCTGATCCGTTGCATCAATCGGCTTGAAGAGCACCAAAAAGGCCGCATCGCCGTTGAGGGTACCGAAATCACCAACGATATTCGCCACGTTGAAGCGATTCGTCGCGACGTTGGCATGGTATTTCAGCATTTCAATTTGTTCCCGCATTTGACCGTGCTGCAAAATCTGACGCTTGGGCCGATCTGGGTACTAAAGACACCTAAGGCCGAGGCTGAGGCGCGTGCGATGAAGTACCTAGAACGGGTGCGCATCGCCGAGCAGGCGCATAAGTTTCCAGGGCAGCTGTCTGGCGGGCAACAACAGCGTGTGGCGATTGCCCGCTCGCTGTGCATGGATCCTAAAGTGATGCTGTTCGACGAACCGACCTCAGCGCTCGATCCTGAAATGGTGAAAGAGGTGCTCGAGGTGATGGTCAATTTGGCTGAAGATACTGGCATGACCATGTTGGTGGTCACGCACGAGATGGGTTTTGCCCGTAAGGTCGCTGATCGGGTGATCTTTATGGATCAGGGTGAAATCATCGAGCAAAACACCCCTGACGCATTCTTTGATCATCCGCAAAACGATCGGACCAAACTATTTTTGAGTCAAATTATTCATTGAACATCAGCGGTTCCAGCCTGAGCGCTTAGGCAGCGATGTCCTGTCCAGCCATGTGTGTGCAAGTCAGACAGCGATAGACAGTTTGATTGGCGCACGCAGGTGATACGAATGTCATAAAAGTCATTCAGAGTACTTAAGAGAGATAACGATGGTTAACTTACGCTCGATTGTGCCGGTGAGTCCACGAGGCCTAATCAATGTGCGACGCGATGTGCGATCGCTCGGTGCGGTGGTGTTGGTGTGTTTGCTGGCGTTGTTCTTCACTGAATCTCAGGCTCAAAGCCCTTCGTCAGCCCCTGACGCTTCGGCGACTACCTTTCCCACCAAGCCGTTGCGCTTTGTCGTACCGTATCCACCCGGTGGCCCGCTTGACGTAATGGCGCGAGTCTTAGCAGAGAAAGTTAAAGCAAGCCTAGGTCAGCCGGTTGTGGTTGAAAATAAGCCCGGCGCAGGTGGCAACATCGGCGCTGATTTAATCGCGAAAGCGCAGCCAGATGGTTATGCCTTGGTGATGGGAGCGGTCGCCACCCATGCTATCAACCCTTGGCTGTTTGCTTCGATTCCGTATGACTCGATTAAGGATTTTGCCCCCATCGCCTTGGTAGCCTCTGTGCCCAATGTGTTGTTGGTCAATCTTGATTTCGCTCAAAAAAATAATATTCAAACGGTGCAAGATCTTGTCGCGTATGCGCGTAAGAATCCAGGACAATTGAATTACGGTTCTGGTGGCTCAGGCAGCGCTGGGCATTTGGCGGGTGCTTTATTAAGCGCGCGTGCGAAGATTGAGATGGTGCATATTCCGTATCAAGGTGCAGCGCCCGCGCAATTAGCGTTGCTTTCGGGTCAGTCAGCCTTGATGTTTGATAATTTGGCGGCTGCGGCTAACTTAATTCGCGAGAAAAAAGTGAAAGCCCTGGCGGTCACAACAAAGGTGCGCTCTGGTTTATTGCCTGAGTTACCCACCATGCAAGACGCAGGCATCAATCCGTTTGATATTGGCACCTGGTTTGGCGTGTTCACCACTGCAGGGACACCCGCGGCGGTCGTCGACAAGCTGCACTCGGCTTATATGGCGGCGCTTGCTGAACCTGAGGTGAAAGAACGCTTAAAAACAATGGGTTCTGAAGCGGCCAGCTTGTCGGTCGCGCAAATGACCGCCTTTGTGGCAACCGAGCGGGCCAAGTATCAAGAGCTGGTGAAGCTTTCAGGCGCGACTAATCAGTGATCACGAGCTCGCTAAGCTCTCTGGTGCGACTAGCTACCGATCAAGAGCAGACCAAGCCTTCAGGTGCGGCTAGCTAGCGATCAAGAGCTCGCTAAGCTTGCAGGCGCGACATATTAACCAGATCGATTTTGTCGCAAGCTTTCGCCCGCTTCGGGCGGCAGCCGCCAGAACGAAAAACTTGGCAAGGCGCACAGCACGCCGATGACTAAAAATCCTACCACTACATCTGCAGCGATCAGCTCGGTTGAGCCTCGCCAAAGCATGCTCAGGTGTAGCGCCTCGGCCGCAACGCCAACACCCAGGCTGACGCCAAGTTGTTGACCCATGGCTGCAAAACTGCTCGCGCGGCTCATGCTGGCTTGAGAGATATCCGCATAGGCGAGCGTGTTAATTGCGGTGAACTGTAACGATCTAAAAAAACCACCGAATAACAACACGCCAATCATGACCACCGCAGGCGTTGAGGCGGTGAATAAGGCGCAAGCGGCAAGGCTGGCGCCGGTAAAGACCGCATTGACGGTGAGTACGCGTCGGTAGCCCCAGCGATCAAGAATACGCGGAGCCGCCATTTTCATGGCCATCGCTCCGACGGCTCCTGCGAAGGTAATCAGGCCGGCCGATAGTGCGCTGAGGCCAAAGCCGACCTGCAGCATTAAGGCTAACAAGTAGGGGACGGCCCCGACCCCGAAGCGACAAAGATTGCCCGCAATCGTTGAAACCCTGAAGGTGTGGATTTTTAATAAAGATAAATCCAAAATTGGATTTGGATGATGCTGCGAGTGCCAGCAATACAAGGCTCCCAAAACAAAGCCCGTCAAAATTAGTGCGCCGGATACCGCGATGGACGGCCCACCTGGGCCTAAGGATTCAAAGCCTCCGACTAAGGTGGCCATGCACAAGGCGCTGAGAAAAAAACCCAACCAGTCAAGTGGGTGAGCTTGTTTGTCATGCGGTAATTCGGGTACAAAACGCAAAATCATCCAAATGCCCGCCACGCCGATCGGGAGATTAATTAAAAAAATCCAGTGCCACGAAGCGTAGGTCACTAAAAAGCCACCAAGCGGGGGGCCTGCCATGGGCCCAATCAAGGCCGGCATCGACAAAAAGGCCATGGCCTTGAGGAGTTCGTGTTTAGGAATCGTGCGCAGCAAAATAATGCGCCCAACGGGCACCATCATCGCCCCTCCGATGCCCTGCACAATGCGCGACAAAACCAGCTGTGTCAGGGAGTTTGACAGCGCACAGGTGAGTGAACTCAGGGTAAACAGAGCGATCGCAGCAATAAAAACGCGCCTGGCGCCATAGCGGTCGGCCGCCCAGCCACTGATGGGCACGAAGACCGCTACGGCAAGCAGATACGAAGTGATCGCAATATTTAAGCGGACCGGGTCGGCGCCCAAATCAGCCGCCATGGTGGGCAGGGCCGTCGTGACCACGGTTGAGTCGAGCATCTGCATGAGCAGTGCACAACCGACGATAAAGGGCAGCATCCGCTCGGGTTTGGCCGTATTCTTTGGGCGCGGTGGCGCGGGTGGTGAGGGGATTAGCCCAAGGGGTGCAGTCGACATCGCAGTAATTTTAGGGGGGCAAGGCACTGATCGTCAGGGTCAGGCTCTACAGTACACTACGCGCTAGTCTAATTATTTATAAAAATGCCATGGCCGAGAACTACACTTCAGAAATTACCCAATTTCTTCAGGCTTACAAAGCCAAGCACACGGATGTCGAACAACGTCAGCGCGACGGGCGTGCGCGTTTGTGGGATAAGCCGCAAGACGCCGAGCTCGTTGAGGGGTTTAAGCAGGCGCGCGTGCGTCAAAGCCCCTACGTGTACCAAAATACTTAGTTTCCATGGCTTCGACTCAAGTCTCAGGCGATAGTCTGCAGGCGCTTGTAACGCCCTCGGTCGATACGACACCTGATGTTGTCGACGCGGTGGCGCTGGCTCGGTTGTATGGCGAGCCGTTATTTTCGTTGCCCACAGATCTGTATATTCCGCCCGATGCACTTGAGGTGTTTCTTGAGACGTTTCAAGGCCCACTCGATCTGCTGCTTTACCTGATACGTAAGCAAAACTTTAATGTGCTTGACATCCCGATGGCCGAGGTCACACGACAGTATCTGTCGTATGTTGATCAGATCCGGATGCACAACCTAGAGCTTGCGGCAGAGTATCTGTTGATGGCCGCGATGCTGATCGAAATCAAAGCGCGTATGTTGTTGCCGGTTAAAAAATCTGACACCGGACAAGAGGCAGAAGATCCGCGTGCCGAGTTGGTGCGTCGTTTGCTTGAATACGAGCAAATCAAATTGGCGGCGAAAAAGCTTGATGCCCTGCCGCAGTTGGGCCGTGATTTTCAACGCGCGCAAGCTTTTGCAGACTTGCGTGTTGAGCGCGCTTTGCCCGATGTCAGCGTCGAAGATTTGCGTCAGGCCTGGATTGATATTCTAAAGCGCGCCAAGCTCAATGCGCACCATCACATCACCCGCGAGCAATTGTCGGTGCGTGATCACATGACGCACATTTTGCGTCGCCTCAGCGGCGTGCGCTTTATCGAATTTGGCGCATTATTCATGGAGCGTATCGCTGAAGGCGCCCCGACTGCTGTCGTGGTCGTGCATTTTTTAGCGTTACTTGAGCTTGCGCGCGAAACCTTATTAGAAATTACGCAAGCCGAGCCCTACGCCCCAATTTATGTGCGTTTAGCCTATACGAGCGCGGCGGTTTAGATCGCGTCTGGCCGAGTCACGGAGAAAAACAAGTGAAGGTTGTTCATACCATTCAAGAGTTGCGCGACCAGTTGCGCGGGCAGTTGCGTGTGGCATTTGTGCCCACCATGGGCAACTTGCACGAAGGGCATCTGGCTCTAATGAAATTAGCGCGCCAACACGGTGATCCTGTAGTGGCCAGTATTTTTGTCAATCGCTTGCAGTTTGCCCCAGGCGAAGACTTTGAAAGATATCCGCGCACCCTGCAAGATGATATTAAAAAGCTTCAGCGTGATCGCGATGTCTATTGCTTGTTTGCGCCTGATGAACGCGAGCTGTACCCTGAGCCGCAAAACTATCGCGTGCAGCCTCCTCAAGAGCTCGGTGACATTCTTGAGGGTGAATACCGCCCCGGATTTTTTGGTGGCGTAAGTACCGTGGTCTTAAAGCTCTTCTCCTGTGTGCAGCCAGGCGTCGCGGTTTTTGGCAAAAAAGATTATCAGCAACTGATGGTCATTCGCAATATGTGTCGGCAGTTTCAATTACCCGTTGAGATTTTGGCGCACGAAACAGTGCGGGCTGACGATGGTTTGGCCTTGTCTTCGCGCAACGTATATTTGCAGCCGCACGAGCGCGCTGAAGCACCGCAGCTTTATGCTGCTTTGCAGTTGGTGCAACAGCGGCTGCGGGCCGGCGAGCGCGATGCGGTCAAGCTCGGGCACGAGGCGGCCAACGCGCTGCAGAGTCGCGGTTGGGACGTTGACTATATCGCGGTGCGTCGCCAGCGCGATCTTAATAAACCGACTCCTGAAGACCTTGTTTCTGGTGAGCCTTTAGTAGTCTTGGCAGCTGCCAAGCTAGGCGCAACCCGCCTGATCGATAATCTCGAACTCTAAGCCCTGTTGGCATACCCTAGGGTTAATCCGCCTGTCAGATTTGACAGCTAGTCTTGCTTGGTCAGGCGTGACAGACTGCACTTCGTGTTGACACGGAGGCAGTATGAAATATTCAGAGAACAGAGCAGGCGCTGGCTGGAAAGTACTCACTGCGCGCGAGCGCGATGTCATACATCCCGTCGCCGAGGGCAAGTCAAACAAGTTAATCGCCAGTGAACTGGGGATCTCGATGCGCACTGTCGAGGCGCACCGCGCGCGTATTTTTCACAAGATGGGGGTACGTAATGCTGTGCAGCTGGCTCGGACGGTTTGCATTAGCCCCGAGCCACTTCATTCGCCTGAGTCGAGTGCAGCTTCGGGTTCAACGCAAACGAACGATTTGGGCTGGATCGCCGATCAGGCCGATTAGCGCTTTTGCAAGGCTAGCCCAGGCCTGTCCAAGCAACGGTTATGGGCAGTTTGGTGCCGGTTTGCCCTTTAACTCATCAATTGAATCAAGATCAGGTTGGCGCGTAAGATTGTAAGTAAGGTTCGCTGCGCTGCCGTTCATCGAGATGAGCCGCAGCACATCGCCCGAGGTCATCGCAAGCTCGGCGCGTACATTGCCCTGGCCATTCAGCAATACCACGCGAGGCACGGCTTGCGCCGAGGCTCGCCAGCACCCTTGATCGGTTTGCACGGTGCTATTTTTGCTGTTTTGCTCGAGGTATGCGGCGCGCGCGCGCCAGCGTCCATTGGGCGCCAAGGTAATCGTCACGCGTTGGGCTGAACATTTCATTTCTGGATGAAAACACGGCAAGGTGCCCGCAAAGGTTTGTGGCTCGGGGATCAGTGTGGCTTGCAAACTTTCGGTTGGGGCGGCTGCAGCGCTTGAGGTCGTGTCAGCGGCTGCGACTGTGTTGGCAGTGCTGGGTTGTTGCAGGCCGATTTGGATCTGGCTTGGCGCACGCAGCGTTTGGTTGTTATAGATGCCATCGCCTTGGGCGATGGCATCGGTTGTGGTGCTGGCTGGGGGCGGGTTGTAGTAGCCCGCCTGCTGCATTTGTGCACAGCCAGTCAGCCCGACTGCTAACAAAGCGAGCAGGTGAGGCCGAAATTTTAAGGCGTGCTGGGCGAGTCGCTCTGTGCTTCCAAACATAATCGAGACTTCCTAATTCAAGACACTTCAAGGATTCTATGCATTCTACGCATTTGGCACCGTCCATGCACAGTAACTTCGCACTAAGTCACTATATTTTCAACCGTCCATACACAGTCACTTCGCACTAAACCGCGATGTTTGAAAAATTGACGACGGCCTTGGCGGTTGGGTTCCCCCTTGGGGCGCTCGGTGCGTGGGTTTTGGTGCGCGCGGCGCGCGTACTGTCCGAGCATTTAGTGGCGCACTATGCTGCGACCGACCTGCCTGCCTTAAGTTTGGCTCAGGGCCATCCTAATCATAAGTTTTATTTAGATCTGTTCTTGGCTGGCAGCGTGTGCCTAAGTGTTGTGCTTGCGGTGCTCAATTGGGGCCTGACCTGGTACGCGTTGGCTGCGGCACTTTACTGCGCTGCGGTGCAGGTGTTAGCGCGCATTGATGCACAGACTCGCCTTTTACCTGACGCGTTGACCCTTCCTCTATTGTGGGCTGGCTTGCTGTTTCACTGGTTAGGCGGGTGGGTGAGCTTAGAGGATGCAGTGGCAGGTGCCGCTGTCGGTTATGGCGTGTTGTGGCTGATTTGGGCCGCACATCGGGGCTGCAGTGGTCGCGATGGCATTGGGTTTGGGGATTTGAAGCTGGCGGCGGCCAATGGGGCTTGGCTGGGTGCCGAGGCTCTGCCATGGGCGCTATTGGCGGCCTCGCTTGTGGCCTGCGCAGCGGCCTTAGTTGCCCGGCTCAGGGGGCGCTTGAAGCGCTTTGAAGCGGTGGCGTTTGGCCCTTATTTGTCGATGGGAGGTATCCTCGTGCTATTTTGTACGCAAAGTCGCCTGTCATTTTTTTCATTTGACTCTCTGACAGCCCTGCTAATAAGGTAAATATGCAGATATCGAAGTTTAAGTTGGGCCTGACCGGCGGGATTGGTTCGGGCAAAACACAGGTGGCTAACTTGCTGGCCGGGTGGGGCGCGTCTGTGATCGATACCGATGTGATTGCCCATAGCTTGACGGCCCCGGCGGGGCAAGCCATCGAACCCATTCGACAGATGTTTGGCGCTGAAGTGCTTGAGCCCTCTGGGGCCCTCAACCGTGCCCGTATGCGCGAGTTAGTGTTCGCTGACCCAGCCCGCCGGGTTGAGCTTGAGGCGATTTTGCACCCCCTGATCGCGCAGACGGTGCGCCAAGAGGCAGAGCAAGCGCATGGCCTCTATGTCGTATTTGTAGTGCCCTTGCTGGTTGAGTCGGGCCGCTGGCGCCAGCAAATCGACCGCTTGTGCGTGGTAGATTGCGATCAGCCGACTCAGATCGAGCGGGTGCAGTCTCGAAGCGGTCTCGATTTGGCGACGATTCAAAAAATTCTGGCCGCTCAGGCAACACGCGAGCAACGACTGGCAGTGGCAGACGATGTGATTGACAACTCAAAGGCGGTTACCATGGGCGACCTTGAGAAACAAGTATTGGTGTTGCACCAAGGCTGGTGTAATCTTGCACAAGTTGCGTTAAAACTCGTACCCTAACTGGGTGAAAATTCGCCTAAATAGATGCAAATATTGTGATTCTGTTTGAATATCCTTTCAATGAACGCGTTCGGGCGCTGCTGCGCCTCGAGTCGTTATTTGATCGCCTGATATTTTTTGCAGGCTTGAGTGATGCCCGTCAGCATCAGGTGGCGTTATCAGCGTTGTTTGACTTGTTAGACGCCACCGAGCGTACAGACATTAAAGGTAGCGTTTTACAAGACCTTGAGCGTCAGCGCATGGTGCTGGTCGGTTTAAAAGATCACCCTGGCGTGGATACAAAAACGCTGACAAACATGCTGGTAGAAATTGAAAAAGCGGCGGCGAACCTCAATGCGAGCGGTCGTACGGGTCAAACGCTGCGCGAGAACGAATGGCTGACCAGCCTGCGCGGTCGGCTTGTGGTGCCGGGTGGTGGCACTCAGGTAGACATGCCGTCGTTTCATTCCTGGCAAAGTTTGCCTGATGGGCGGCGCCAAGCCGACTTGCAACGCTGGATCTCAACCTTGATGCCGGTACACATCGGAATTTCTATCGTCTTGCGACTGCTGCGCGAATCGGGCGAGGCGATCAAGGCGGTGGCGCCTCAAGGGGCTTATCAGCAAATGTTGGCGGGTAAAACGTATCAACTTTTGCGGGTCTGGATCGACGACGCTGCCGGTGTCTTTCCTGAAATTAGTGCCAATAAGTATATGGTCTGGATCCGTTACTCGGCTCAGCAGGGTGATCAGCGGCCACAGGCTGTGGCACAAGATGTCGCCTTCAAAATGACCCTTTGCGCCCTGTAGGGTCGCCTGGAAACTCCAATGCTTGAACGTTTGTTAAGGCGCCCTTTAATCAGGTCGCCGCTCGTTTGGATAAGTTGTGCACTCTTGGTAGCGCTCGCAGTTTGGTGGTGGATACCTGCAACTGTTACGACCGCCAAGAAGGGGCCACCGGCTGGCTTCGTACCGTCCGTACCGGTTAAAACCGACGTTGCCAAGGTTCAAGACTTAGATATTTATTTACGCGGTCTTGGCACAGTTACGGCTTTTAATACTGTCACGGTGCGCAGCCGCGTGCAGGGTGAGTTGACCGAGGTCTTGTTTAAAGAGGGCGAACAAGTCAAAGAGGATCAGTTGCTCGCCAAGATCGACCCACGCTCTTTTGAGGTGGCTCTTGAGCAGGCGCTCGGCCAGCAGCAACAAAACGAATCGCAATATCAAAACGCCAAGCGTGATTTACAGCGCTATCAAACTTTACGTAAGCAGGATTCGATTGCACCGCAAATGCTGGACACCCAATTGGCATTGGTCAGCAAGTTTGAAGGCCAAATCAAAAGCGATCTGGCAGCAGTCAACAGTGCGCGGCTGCAGCTCGATTACACCCGCATCACAGCACCGATTGCGGGTCGGCTAGGCCTTAGGCGTGTCGATGCAGGCAATTTGATTAACGCCAATGACCCAATGGGCTTGGTGGTGATCACGCAGACGCAGCCGATCACTGTGCTGTTTACGCTGGCCGAAAACGATTTGCCTGCCGTGCGCGGGCCTTTGCTTGCGGGGAAAACTCTTGCAGTCGAGGCCTACGATCGCTCCGATCAAGTGCGCCTGGCGCAAGGCGAGCTCATGACAATCGATAATCAAATCGATGTCTCAACGGGCACGGTCAAACTCAAGGCGCGCTTTAGTAACGAAACAGATGCCTTGTTTCCCAACCAGTTTGTGAATGTGCGGATGAGGGTCAATACCATCAAAGACGCGTTGACGATCCCGGCGGGGGCCTTGCAGCAGGGCAATCAGGGTGCCTTTGTCTATGTGATTTTGCCCGACGATACCGTGGCGTTACGCATGGTGAAAACAGGTGCACGCAGCGGCGATCGTGTGGCGGTCCTCGAAGGCGTGCAAGCCGATGAGCGTGTCGTACTTGAAGGCACCGATCGTTTACGCGCGGGCGCAAAAGTACGAGTGGTGGGTAGCCCCGACACTGCCGGCAACCGCGTGCCCGCCGCAGGTGGGCGCAACGCGGGGGGCGTGCCAAATAATCAGAGTGCCGGTCGGCCAGGCGCGACGACGGCGCCGACTCGCCCGTGAACCTGTCGCGGCCGTTTATTGTTCGGCCCGTTGCCACCACGCTTGCCATGGTGGCGTTGTTTTTGTCTGGGCTGATTTCCTACCGCTGGCTACCGGTCTCGTCCTTGCCCGAAGTCGATTACCCCACTATTCAAGCGACCACCTACTACCCTGGCGCCAGCCCTGATGTCATGGCCGCGTTGGTGACCTCGCCGCTTGAACGACAGTTTGGGCAAATGCCGGGGTTACGGCAGATGTCGTCTAGTAGCGCCTCAGGCACGTCTGTGATCACGCTGCAATTCGCCTTGTCGTTGCCCCTTGATGTCGCCGAACAGCAGGTGCAGGCTGCGATCAACGCTGCGAGTAATTTATTGCCACGCGAATTACCTGCGCCGCCCGTCTATAACAAAGTCAATCCGGCAGACGCCGCAGTACTGACCTTGGCAGTGACTTCGCCCACCGTGCCTTTGCCTCAAATCCGCGATTTGGTCGACACGCGTATGGCGCAGAAGATCGCTCAGGTGGCTGGCGTGGGCTTGGTGACTGTTGCGGGCGGGCAGCGGCCTTCAATGCGCATACAGGCCAATCCGCAGGCACTAGCGGCATACGGCTTGACGCTTGCAGACGTGCGTGCGGCGATCGTGGGTGCCAACGTTAATCAGCCTAAAGGGACGTTGGATGGCACGGTGCGCTCGACCACCATCAACGCCAATGATCAGCTTAAAAATCCACTTGAGTATATGAACTTGGTGGTGTCCTACAACAACGGCGCACCACTGCGGCTCTCGGACGTCGCCACCGCTGTGACTGAGGCTGAGGATGCGCGTCTTGCCGCTTGGGCTGGCACCGAGCCCGCAATTTTGCTCAACGTACAGCGCCAACCCGGCGCCAACGTGATTGAGGTGGTCGATCGCATACAAAAACTCTTGCCGCAACTGCGCGTGGCTTTGCCCGCCAATCTTGACGTCAAGGTGATGTCGGATCGCACCCAGACGATCCGTGAATCAGTGCGTGATGTGCAGACTGAACTGTTGCTAGCGATTGGCTTGGTTGTGTTGGTGACCTTCGTATTTCTGCGCACGTTTACCGCAACCTTGATCCCCAGTATCGTGGTGCCGCTTTCTTTAGTGGGCACGTTTGGCGTGATGTACCTGATGGGTTTTAGCATCAATAATTTGACCTTAATGGCCTTGACGATTGCCACGGGCTTTGTGGTTGACGATGCGATTGTGATGATCGAAAACATCGCGCGCTACCTCGAGCGTGGCGACACGCCAATGCAAGCAGCTCTTAAAGGCGCAGCGCAAATTGGGTTTACGCTTGTTTCGCTGACGGTGTCTTTGATTGCAGTGCTGATCCCTTTGCTCTTCATGACTGAGGTGGTGGGACGACTCTTCAGAGAGTTTGCGATCACACTGGCGGTCGCGATACTGCTGTCGTTGTTGATCTCGCTCACATTGACCCCGATGATGTGCGCGCGTTTCTTGCGCGTGGGGGATCAGCACAGTGGCGGTTCTGTGGCGCGATATCTGAGCCAAAAAATTGACGTCATGATCGCAAGCTATGGACGACTTTTACAGGTTGTGCTGAATCACCAAACGCTTACCCTCTTCATCGCACTCGGTACATTTTTATTAACGGCAGCGCTTTATCTAGCGATTCCAAAAGGATTTTTTCCGGCGCAGGATACGGGGCTGATCCAAATTGTGACGCAGGCGCCGCAAAATCTTGCGTTTGCCGCGATGGCGCAGCGTCAGCAAGAGGCCGTCAAAATCCTCCTTGAAGATCCCGCTGTTGCCACGGTCGCGTCGTTTGTGGGTGTAGATGCCGTGAATGAGACCGTCAACACGGGTCGGCTGCAGGTGTCCTTGCGCGCCCACGACCAAAGAGACGATCAGGCCTCTGTGATTATTGAACGCTTACAAAAGCGCTTGGGTGCGCTCGCGGGTTTACAGTTTTATTTGCAACCCGTGCAGGACTTAACCGTTGAAGATCGCGTGAGCCGAACGCAATATCAACTGACGCTTGAAAGCGTCGACCCAGCCCTGCTCGCCCATTGGGTGCCTGTGCTGGTCGATCACCTACGCACGAAAAAGCCGCTGATCGATGTTATTGATGATATGCAGAACGAAGGGCTCAATACATTTATTCAGATTGACCGCGATGCGGCGGCACGCGTGGGCGTCTCTGTCGCCGCGATTGACGACGCGTTATACGATGCGTTTGGACAGCGACAAATCTCAACCATCTTTACCCAGTCAAACCAATATCGTGTAGTGCTTGAGACTGCGCCGCAGTTT
>JBIIWK010000241.1:0-5129 GCA_044338955.1 Burkholderiaceae bacterium | reverse complement strand
CATCGGCCAAGCTGCGCAACGACTCAACCAAAGCCACTAGGCCCGGCGCGGTATATCCATCATCATTTGAAACAAGAATATGCATAGGGCAAGGCTAAATAATACTTTTAATCTGACTTATGATTGTACTCGCTAGCGACGATTTTTAGCCTCTAAATCGGTATCTAAGTCGCCCACACGTTAGAATCGGTTGCATCTTTTTGACGACTGGAAGCAACACATGGGCATGCCCGCCTCAGAGTTTACAAATTTAGGTCTGATTGTCTTGGCTTACCTGCTTGGATCAATCTCGTTTGCGGTCATCATGAGTTGGGCGTTTGGGCTCGCAGACCCGCGCACCTATGGCTCGGGCAACCCTGGCGCCACCAACGTTTTGCGTTCGGGCAACAAGTGGGCCGCTGGCTTGACGCTGCTGGGCGACGCCGCCAAAGGATGGCTAGCGGTTTGGGGGGCGGCTCAGCTAAACGCTGCGGTCTGGGTGCAAGCACTGGTAGCGTTAGCCGTGTTTCTTGGTCACCTGTATCCGATTTTTTTGCGCTTTAAAGGCGGCAAAGGGGTCGCTACGGCGTTTGGCGTGATGTTAGCCATTCAACCGCTTTTAGCCCTTGCTGCGGCGCTAACCTGGCTGTTTGTAGCCAAAGTATTTAAATATTCTTCGTTGGCTGCGCTGGTGAGTGCGGTGTGTGCACCGCTGTTCTATGTGTTGGGTGACCAACGCGGCTGGGTGACTCAGCCTCAACTGGCTTGGGCCTTGGCAGTGATTGCCTTGTTTTTACTGTACCGACATCGCGCGAATATCGAGCGCCTCTTGAAAGGCACAGAGCCGCGCGTTGGCAAACAATAATCAGATCTCAGCGAGATTCCAGCGCGGATGCACGTCAAAGCCATGCCCCTGCCCTGAAAGATCGGCCAGCCCGCGCTGCACTCTCTGAGCCGCAGCAAAGGCGATCATGGCGCCGTTGTCGGTGCATAAATCAAGTGGCGGAAAAAACACTAAGGCGCGAAGTTTGCCCAGGCGTTTGGCCAGCGCTTGTCGCAATAAGCGATTAGCACCCACTCCTCCGGCGACGACCAAACGCTTCAAGCCAGTTTGCTCAAGTGCTGTCACAGATTTAGCGACCAACACCTCAACAATCGCGAGTTCGGTCGCGGCCGCAAGATCGGCACGCATTTGGGCGTCTGCTTGGCCTAGTTTCTCGGCCTCTTTTAAACGCGTCAGCACCGCGGTCTTTAATCCACTAAAACTGAAATCAAGCGTGTGACTGTGCAACATGGGGCGCGGCAAAACGATACGTGTAGCATCGCCCTGCTCTGCCAACTTGGCAAGTGCCGGGCCGCCCGGGTAGCCTAGCCCCAATAATTTAGCGGTTTTATCAAAGGCTTCGCCCGCGGCATCATCGAGCGTTTCGCCGAGCAAGGTGTATTGACCCACGTCATCGACGCGCATCAATTGCGTATGGCCGCCCGACACTAACAGCGCGACAAACGGAAACTCTGGGCACGGCGTGGCCAGTCGTGGCGACAACAGATGACCTTCGAGGTGGTGAATCGCAATCGCAGGTAGCTCAAGCGACCAGGCCATCGATTGCGCCACACTCGCCCCGACCAACAGAGCACCCGCAAGCCCCGGGCCTGCGGTGTAGGCGATTGCACCGACCTCTTGCAACGTGATACCTGCGCGGTCAAGTACTTGTCGGGTCAATGGCACCACGCGCCGCACGTGATCGCGCGAGGCCAGTTCGGGCACGACGCCGCCATAAGCCGCATGCATTGCCACCTGCGAGTGCAAGGTGTGTGCTAGCAAGCCACGTTCGGTACACACGAGCGCCACGCCAGTTTCATCGCACGAACTTTCAAAACCCAAAATGATCATGAGTGCGCCTGGCCAGCGTTAATCTTCGATGCCACGCGAGGCTAGGTACTCTTCGTAGGTACCGCGATAATCCACCACCGCGCCACCGGTTTGAATCTCCCAGATGCGGGTTGCCAGCGTCGACACAAACTCACGGTCGTGCGACACAAAAAACAAGGTGCCCGCAAACTTATCCAAGGCTAACTGCAACGACTCGATGGATTCCATATCTAGGTGATTGGTGGGCTCATCCATCAACAACACGTTATGCCGGCGCAACATCAACCGACCAAATGACATACGATTTTTTTCACCACCCGACAAGACGTGAGGTTCTTTGGGTAAATCATCAGCCGAAAACAACAAGCGCCCTAAAATCGAACGAATTTGCTGATCATCATCCGTCGGCTGACGATAACTCGTCATCCACTCAAATACGTTGCTGTCTTTTTGTAAAAACTGATCCGACACATCTTGGGCCATGTAGCCGGCATCGGTGTTTTCTGACCACTTCAAGGTGCCACGATCGGGCGCAAGGTCGTTTGCTAACATGCGTAACAAGGTGGTTTTACCCGCACCATTCGCGCCAATGATTGCAATTTTTTCGCCCGCTTCGACCATCGCCGAAAACGATTTGATCACCAAAGATTCAAACGACTTTTGCACATTTTCAAGCGCGACCGCCTGACGGTGCATAACTTTTAACATCTCAAAGCGAATGAACGGGTTTTGACGCGACGAGGGCTTGACCTCGACTTGCGCCGCTTTAATCCGATCGATTTGTTTCAAGCGCGAGGTGGCCTGACGCGCCTTTGACTTGTTCGCCGAAAAGCGCCGTACAAAGTCTTGCAGTTCAGTGACCCGCTCTTTGGCTTTGGCATTTGCGTTAGACACACGCTCACGCGCCTGCGTCGAGGCCAACATGTAATCATCATAATTGCCGGGATAGACGCGCAACTCGCGAAAATCAAGATCAGCCATGTGCGTGCACACTTGATTCAAAAAGTGGCGATCATGACTAATGATGATCATGGTGCTTTGATAACCATTCAGCACATTTTCAAGCCAGCGAATCGTATTGATATCGAGGTTGTTGGTCGGCTCATCTAGCAACAACACATCGGGATTTGAAAACAGTGCTTGCGCCAGCAAGACGCGAAGCTTCCAGCCCGGAGCAATCTCACGCATAGGCAGCTGATGCTGATCCACCGGAAACTCAAGCCCAAGCAATAATTCGCCGGCACGCGCCTCGGCGGTGTAGCCATCGTATTCAGCAAATTTGGCCTCAAGGTCGGCCGCACGCATGTAGTCGTCGTCAGTCGCATCAGCGTTTGCATAAATCGCATCGCGCTGGCTCATGGCCTCCCACATCTCAGTGTGCCCCATCAGCACCACGTCAAGCACGCGCAAGTCTTCAAAGGCAAACTGGTCTTGCCGCAACTTACCCATGCGCAAGCCTGGCTCTAAAAAGACGTTACCTGCTGTTGACTCAAGGTCGCCGCCGATGATTTTCATCAGAGTGGACTTACCCGAGCCATTTGCGCCAATCAAGCCGTAGCGATTGCCTTCGCCGAATTTGACATTAACGTTTTCGAATAGTGGCTTAGGGCCGAACTGAATGGTGAGGTTTGATGCTGTTATCACGAGAAGCCGATTGAGTAAATACGTTGGTTACAACTTGAAAAATAAGTATTGAGTGTAACAAGTCAGTACTTTTTGATCTTTTTTGTCCTGCCTTCCCTATCATGCGCAACAGATGTCGAAGTACTTTCGGCATTTGTAGACAAATAAGGAGATTCGTTTGGAATCACTCACTATTTTATTTCATACCTTAGGGGGCATTGTTTGGGGCCCTGTCATGTTGGTGCTACTGGTCGGCACGGGGGTGTACCTCACTGTCCGGCTGTTTGGTTTACAAATTTGGCTATTACCTTATGCCCTGCGTATGGCGTTTTCACGCCAGCAGCATCCCGATTACCCCGGCGATATTTCGCAGTTTCAGGCGCTCATGACCGCGTTAGCCGCCACGATCGGCACCGGCAACATCGCAGGCGTCGCCACGGCGATCGTGCTGGGCGGCCCCGGTGCACTGTTTTGGATGTGGCTGTGCGCGATTTTTGGCATGGCCACCAAATACGCAGAGGGCTTACTTGCCGTCAAATACCGTGTGCGCGACGAAGACGGCAAGATGTCGGGCGGACCAATGTATTACATCTCGCTCGGCTTGAATATGAAATGGCTGGGCATGCTGTTTGCCGTGTTTGGCATGATCGCCGCGTTGGGCACGGGTGCCTCGGTGCAGTCTAATTCTCTTGCCGAATCCATGTTTTCAAGCTTTGGTGTGCCTGGCTGGCTCACTGGGGTGGCCTTGACTGCCGTCACCGCCTTGGTCATTGTGGGCGGCATCAAAAGTATCGCACGCGTCACTTCGGTGATTGTGCCGTTTATGGCACTATTTTACTTGCTGGGCGGCTTGCTGATTATTGTGCTCAATCTCGAGTTGCTTTGGCCAGCATTAACACTCGTCATGACCGACGCCTTTACAGGCAGTGCCGTGGCCGGTGGGGCCCTAGGCACCGTGATTCGTTACGGCGTGGCGCGCGGGGTATTCTCAAACGAGGCCGGGCTCGGTACTGCTCCGATCGCAGCGGCAGCGGCCAAAACCGATCAGCCTGCCAAACAGGCGTTGGTCTCAATGACCGGTACGTTTATCGACACCATCATTGTGTGCTCGGTCACAGGGATTGTCTTAGTCATGGGCGGCATGTATACCGGTGGCAGCACAGGTGCAGCACTGACCGCGCAAACGTTTGACCGCATGTTGCCTGGGCCCGGCGACTGGATCGTCACCATCGGCTTATTATTTTTTGCCTATTCAACGATTTTAGGCTGGAGCTACTACGGCGAAAAATGCGCGCAGTACGCTCTGGGTAAATGGGTGGTAGTGCCGTACCGTTGCCTTTACACCGCCTTTGTGATGATTGGCACAGTGGTCTCGCTGGATTTAGTGTGGGCCGTATCGGATGTCGTCAACGGTTTGATGGCGTTTCCGAATTTGGTTGGCTTGTTATTACTGTCGGGTGTGGTCGTCAAAGAAACCAGGGCCTTCTTAATGACCCTTAAAGACGAGCGCGAGAAAAAGTAATCTTGTTAGGCGCACTTCAATGCTGGTGTTCATCCAGCACTAAGTGTGCCAAGCCTTTCTCGGTGGCGACACCGACTTTCGCCCCAACCGGCAAGGTCACCTTCATCGCAGTATGCCCAAACGGCAAACCGG
>JBIIWK010000259.1:0-4504 GCA_044338955.1 Burkholderiaceae bacterium | reverse complement strand
CAGGTGCATGAAGCGGCTCGCCAAGGGTTTTCCCCAGGCGAGCATTCAAAACGCCCATTACTGGAATCAACGCGCCGGCAGCGGCGGACCAAAGGGCATAACGGATTGAACTCAAAGGATGCTCCGAAAAATCGTTGTTATCAATCAACAGGGTGAACTGATTACTGCAAAGTTACATCAAGGTTAGAAAGTCGCTTCGGGACTGAAAGTGTCTTGAAGGTGACAAAGTCGCTTCAAGGTAACAAAGTCGCCTCGGGACAACAAAGTCGCTTAAGGGCCAAAAAGTGGCTTTAAGGCAAAAAGGTGTCATTGAAGCGACAACGTTGGCCAAACGTTAACGCATTGAGCGAATTGTTTAGTGGCGCTCGCGAGTGAACGCCTCAATTTTTGCCCGACTTTCGGGGCTGTGGCCATAGGCCTTTAACAGCAATGGGCGCGAGGCGAGCTCAAAATCTTCAAACTCAAACCCGGGCGCCACAACGCAGCTCACAAAACTGCAAGAGGCCGCTTGAGCGGGCTGCGAGGCAAACCAGGTACGCGCCGCTATTGTTAGCTGAAAACAGCCCGAATTAGCGCCTAAATGCTGCGTTTGAAGCTGGCCATTTTGTGTAAAACTGTAAATGACCAAATCGCAACCCGAGTGAAAAAACCAAGTTTCATCAGACTGAATGCGATGCCAGGCCGAGAAGTCATCACCTGCCAACAAGTAATGAATGCTGGTGTAGGCCGAGCGCTCGGGCGAGCCCGAACCGGGTTGAACACGACGCTTGGCGCGATGCACCTCGGCATAAAAGCCCCCTTCGGGGTGAGGCACTAGCCCGTGCTGCTCAATCAGTCGCTGTTTTTCACTCACTTGTTATTCCCTCATCGACCTCAGACATTGCTTTACTTTTGCCCCACTGGGCTTACACTTCGGCTATCAACGATTGTAATCCTGACAAACAAATAAAAATAATGCTGACAACCGACATCCTCAAATCTCTCGCGCCCACAGGCACTTTACGCGCCGGCGTTTACACCGGCAATTTTTTATTAATCACCGGCAAAACGCCCGAGGGTGACCCTGATGGGGTCTCACCTGATCTTTGCCGCGCAATCGCGCAAAAACTCGGTGTGCCCTTACAACTGATTCCATTCAAAAGCCAAGACGCTCTGGTCGATGCCGTGGGCAGCAACACTTGCGACATTGGCTTTGTCGGCGCCGACCCAGATCGCGCTGCCAAAGTGACGTTTACACCCGCCTACGTTGAAATCCAAGCCACCTACATCGTGCCCGAAGCGTCAACAATCAAACACGCCTCTGAGGTCGATCGGGCTGGGGTTCGCATCGCCGTGCCTGCGCGCAGCGCCTACGGCCTTTGGCTGAACCGCAACATCAAACACGCGCAATTGCTCGAAGCCGAAGGCTTTGATGCGACGATCGAGCTGTTCACAAAAGATAAGCTCGAAGCACTGGCGGGTTTACGCGTTGGGCTTGAAGTGGATATTAAAAAAATCCCGGGTACGCGCATTGTTGAGGGTGAGTTCACGATGGTGCAGCAAGGCGCCAGCACGCGCAAAGGCGATGCAATCGCAGCGAAATTTTTGTTCGACTTTCTTGAGCAGGCTAAAGCCTCAGGCTTAGTTGCACAATTGATTCAAAAACATCGCGTGCACGGCTTGCACGTCGCACCGTTGGCCGGAGGCCGTTCATGACTTCAATTCGATCGTTGACGCCTCTGAGATGGCTCGCCGCCCTAACACTAGGGCTTGCTACAGTTGCAACACACGCTCAGACGCCAGAGCAAAGCTACCCAAACAAACCACTTCGTCTGATCGTGCCGTTTGCAGCGGGCGGCGCTTCAGATATCTTGGCACGTATTATTGGTAAAAAGCTGACAGAAAACTGGGGTCAACCCGTTGTGGTTGAAAATAAAGTGGGCGGCAACGCACAAATCGGCGCGTCGTATGTGGCCAAATCTGAGCCCGATGGCTACACCTTGCTAGTGGTCGATCTGAGCGCGCTCACCATGGCGCCAACGCTCATGAAAAACCTCACCTACGATCCTGCTAAAGAACTCACTCCAGTTGCGATCTTGGCCTACTCGCCCCACATCCTTGTGGTGGCAAACAAGTTGCCAGTCAAAACTCTGCCTGAACTGATCGCCTATGCTCGCAGCCAAGCTGTTCCTCTGAATTTTGGCACTCCTCTTGGGGCGGCCCCGCACTTAGCAGGCGTCTTGTTGGCACAAAAAGAAAATTTGCAGCTGAACTTTATTGGCTATAAAGGTGGCTCGCAAGTCATTGCAGATTTAGCCGGCGGACAAATCGATCTGACGATGAACAGTTTTTTGGCAACCTACCCCATGGCCAAAACCGGTAACTACCGGATGATTGCTGTCGCGAGCCCCGAACGCTTTGCCCCGATTCCCGATACACCAACAATCGCCGAACGCATCCCGGGCTATGTGACAGGTTCTTTTCAAGGGATGATGGCGCCGAGTGCAACACCGCAGGCCATTATCGCGAAGTTAAACGGCGAGATCGCAAAAATTGCCGCGTTGCCCGACATTCGTAAACAGTTTGCCGACTTAGGTTCTGAGGCCTTGCCACGTTCACCCGCAGACTTGCGCAAATGGTTAGCCGACGAAACTACGTATTGGGCACAAGTCATTCAAACAGGAAACGTCAAAATTGAGTGATACCCCGTCGGCTGAGACGAACAAACAGTGGCTACGCGCATACAAAATTATTGATCTGTATTACGCAGTAGGGTTGCTGTTATTTACTGTCATCCGGCTGTTGCCCGCACAGCCGGAGCTCGAGACTCATACCTCTATCGCGCTGACGAGTAGCGTCATGGTGTTTGTTCTAGCAGACCTCTGGACACTGCATTATCGCGCGCGGGCTTTTTTACATAACGCACTCATCCCGACACTAACAATCGGCTTCGCCTGCTTCGGCATCTGGTTTGTGAGCCCTTTTTCGGTCATGTGGGTGTTTGCGTCGATTCCGGTACTTTTCATACGCTTGCCCTTGGCGTCTGCCTACGCTGTGGGTATTACGGCGATCATCGTAGTGTTGAATATCTTGCACTTCAAACATAGCTTGGATGCCATCACTCTTGCGCGCCTCGCGTTGGCGGGCGGCATGATCATCATCACCCTTGGTATCTTTTTAAAAATCTTAAACAAAATCAATCGCAAACTGACCGAGACGACTGCGTTGCTGGACGGCACTCTGCAGTCTGTCTCACAAGGCATTAGCGTCATTGGCGCAGACAATCGTTACAAACTATTTAACCAACAAACCTGTGATCTGTTAAACCTACCCCGCTCGCTGCTCGCGAGCAAGCCTACGTTGCCAGAGGTCGTACAGTATCAAATTGATCGGGGTGATTTTAGAGATCTTAGTGAGCTCGCACCCGAAGCACGCGCCTATATCTTTTCGCGCGGTGTGAACGTCGATGAACACACCAAGCGAAATTACGTACGAAAAGATCCGCAGGGTCGTTTTATTGAGGTTAAAACACACCCAATGCCCTCGGGTGACGTGGTGCGCACTTACGCTGACGTTTCGCAGTACGAAAATACCAGCAGCAAGTTAAGAGCGTTATTAGCCGAGCAGCAAGAAATGAGTCAGGTCATCTTGCAACGCGTACGCGAGCAAATGATTGACTCAATGACTGAACTCGCCTTAACCCGCGATAACGAAACCGGCTTGCACATCCAACGCACCAAGCTTTACGTCAAGACCCTTGCGCAAGTATTAAGTCGCGCTGAACGCTACCGCGAGCAGCTGTCGGATGAGCTGATCGAAAAAATCGTCACCGCCGCACCGTTGCACGATCTCGGCAAGGTGGGGATCCCGGATCACATCTTGCTTAAACCGAGTCGCCACACGGCTGACGAAACGGTGGTCATGCGCACGCATGCGAAGCTTGGCGAGACCATTTTGGTAGCGGCCGCTGGCGCCGATCACATGCCCACCTCTCTATTTAATATCGCCGCCAAGATCGCTGGCGGGCATCACGAAAACTGGGATGGCAGCGGCTACCCTCGCGGCCTCGCGGGCACCGACATCCCGCTCGAGGCACGCTTGATGGCCTTGGCTGACGTCTATGACGCCCTGACCACCGAACGCATCTATAAAAAAGCCTGGACGCACGAGGCGGCCAGCGAAGAAATTTACCGCCTATCGGGTAAGAAATTTGATCCGGATCTTGTGTTTGCCTTTGGTCAGGCCGAAGCGCGCTTTCGTGAGATTGCCATCGAACTCAATGACGCGACGTCTGCGCCTCAACCCTAGGCATCGCAAATGCAAATCGCTGAACAGGTATTTATCTTACTTTTCGCCATAATGGCGTTAGGCTTACTCTTTAGTTTCTCTCCGCTTCTGGACAAGCAAAACGGTACCTCTGTCAGCGGTTATTGGGCGCTCTCGGTTGGGTTATTCGCTGGGGGTTATTTTATCTTTGCGCTGGTACCGTCGCTGTCCCCGGTGCTGCTGACCCCTGCCAATTTCT
>JBIIWK010000240.1:0-5190 GCA_044338955.1 Burkholderiaceae bacterium | reverse complement strand
CAAGCAGCTCTTGACGCGGCCGCGCTTGACGTTTTAGTGGTGGCCGCCTATGGCCTCATCTTGCCAAGCTGGGTGCTCACCACACCACGCTACGGGTGTCTGAATATTCACGCCAGCTTGCTGCCGCGCTGGCGCGGTGCGGCGCCGATTCAACGCGCCATCGAAGCCGGCGACACCCAAACGGGCGTCACCATCATGCAGATGGACGAAGGTCTGGATACCGGCGCTATGCTGTTAGTTGAGTCTTTAGCCATCACCGACACTGAGACGGCCGCAACTTTGCACGACAAATTAGCCGAGCAAGGCGCGCGACTAATCGTGGCGGCTTTGCACGCGTTACCCGAGGGAACCCTCGCTGCACAAGCGCAACCGGCCGAGGGTGCTATCTACGCCTCAAAGCTCGATAAAGCCGAAGCCGCGCTTGATTTCACCCAGTCGGCCGAACAACTTGCGCGACGGATTCGGGCCTTTAATCCAGCACCCGGTGCCACACTCAAGCTGCCTGAGATTGAAGAGCCGGTAAAGGTCTGGAACGCGGTCGCACTCATTGCCACAGGCAAACAAGCCGCACCCGGCACCGTGATCGGCGCCAGCCCCGAGGGGCTTGACATTGCCACGGCTCAAGGCGTCTTACGTTTGACTGAGTTACAACGGGCAGGTGGCAAGCGGCAAACTGCCGCGGCATTCATTCAGGGTTGGGCCGGCGCGTCAAAGGTTTGAGGCGTCAAGAAATTAAGCGTACGTGCCTCAAAGGTTTGAAGCATCGGCGAATGGGCGTACGAACCTCAAAGATTCAATGCGTCAAAAATCAAGCGTACGCGCCTCGACAACCTAGCGTTCTTTGAGCTTGAGCACCAAAATCGTGCCCGCCATCACAAACGTAATCGAGTTTGAAAAAATCAGGGGTAGAGACTCAATAAAAATGCCGTACCCCAACCACAGGGCAATCCCCAGCGTAAACATCACATACATCGCCAGCGAAATCGCTTTGGTGTCGCGCGTTTTGATTGTTTTGTAGGTTTGTGGAAAAAATGCCGCGGTCGTTAAAAAGGCGGCTGTGTAGCCTAGAATTTCTGTATGCATCGCGCTGGACTATACCCGCTCAAGTTCACGTTGTTCTTTACGCAGACGGGCTTTAAGCCGCGTTTGCTTTAAATACGACAAGTGCTGCACAAACACTTTGCCATTTAAATGATCGATCTCGTGCTGCACGCACACCGCCAGTAAGCCTTCAGCATCAAATTCGTGCACCTCGCCCTCAAGGTTCAGCGCGCGCACGCGCACCGTCGCGGGGCGCTCTACCTCGTCGTATACCCCCGGCACCGACAAACAGCCCTCTTCGTGGGTTTTTTGCTCGTCGCTCAACGACACGATCTCTGGGTTAATCAGCACCATTAAATCGTCTTTATCTTCGCTGACATCGATCACCACGACGCGCTCATGCACATCAATCTGCGTAGCCGCCAACCCCACCCCAGGTGCGTCGTACATGGTTTCAGCCATGTCAGCCGCCAGTTTGCGGATGCGATCTGTCACCGCAGCAACAGGCTTGGCGACCTTGTGCAGGCGTTTATCAGGGAAATGCAGAATAGGGAGCAGGGCCATACGCGCAAAATGATTGGATTTGTAACGTTATTAACATTTTAATTTATTCAGGCGCTCAATTGCAATGAAACCTTCAACTCTGGGCGTTTCCCTGCACACGCCAAGTTTGCCAACACGGAACCAGGGTCAGGCTTCCTACACGTCTACCCCAACCAGATAGGCTTGATCCGAGTCAAACACGCCGCGCCGAGGGCTTGTCTCCGATCCTAGCTATTTGTGGTGGATATTTTGATCCTACCACTGCTTAGTTGCGCGACGCGGTTCGTGTCAAACTCGGCGCCATGCAAAATACTCTATCCGATGACGCGCTTGCCGCGTGGCTGCGTTTAAGCCTGCAACCTGGCATTGGCGCGATACATGCCCAACGACTATTACAGGCGTTTGACGACCCACGCGCGCTTTATCAAGCTTCGTACGCCACCTTGCGCACGCTACTCTCTGCACCGCTCGCTACCCAACTGGCGCAACCCTTAAGCCAAGAAGATGCGCGCTACCTTGAGCGTGCGCTGCGTTGGTCACACGAACCCGGTCATGCGCTCGTCACCCCTGCCCATCCACTGTACCCAGAGCGCCTGCGGCAAATGCCTGACGCACCGCTGGTGCTTTATGCCCGCGGTGCCTTGCGTCGGCTTGAACAGGATGCACTCGCGCTGGTGGGCGCGCGTAACGCCACCGCTGATGGTCTAGACCACGCACACGCCTTTGCCCTGTATCTGGCGCAACAAGGGTTCACCATCGTGAGTGGTCTGGCGCACGGCATCGACGCAGCAGCACATCGCGGCGCGCTTGAGGCGGGCTCTGAACAAGGCGGCACCATTGCAGTCTTAGGCACAGGTGCCGATATTATTTACCCCGCTTCGCACCGCTCGCTTGCCGAAGATATTTTGTCGGCAGACGGTTTAATTTTGTCTGAGTTTGAGTTGGGTCGCCCAGCACTGGCGGCACATTTCCCTAAGCGTAACCGCATTGTGGCAGGGCTTAGCCTTGGGGTGGTGGTGGTTGAGGCCGCGCTCAAAAGCGGCTCGCTGATTACCGCCCGACTCGCCGTTGATATGGGGCGCGAGGTCTTCGCGATCCCGGGTTCGATTCACTCGCCGCTTGCGCGTGGCCCACACGCTCTGATCAAGCAAGGTGCCAAACTGGTCGAGTCGGGTGCCGATATTCTGGCCGAATTACGCCCGGGGGTGGGCCGCCCTGCCACGCGCTCGCCAGCGACACCTCGCGCGTTGGCGCCAAGCTCACCCACTTGGCACGCAATCGGCTACGATCCTATCACCGAGGATCAATTGCAACGTCGCACCGGTTTAGCGCCTGCGCAATTGCAAGTTGAACTCTTTACCCTTGAACTCGAGGGTCATATTGAACGTCGAGGTCACGGTCAGTTTGTGCGTACCCCTACGCAATCGGTCAGCTAAGCGAGTCACCACACTATGCATCAGCAACATCAACGCTTGAACCGTCTGCGCAGCTTAGTCTGCATGGGTTTCACTTCGGCCTTTTTACTCGGCACGACTGCAGGCATTGCGCAGGCGCTCGAGTGCAACGTCACCCTTCAAACAGATGACGCCTTGCGCTTTTTACCTTCGCATATTGTGGTGCCGGCTCAATGTAAAGACTTCACCGTTAAGCTGACGCACACCGGCCATCTGCCACCTTTGGCCATGTCACACAATTGGGTATTGACAAAAAAAAGTGATCTCGACGGGGTAGCGCGCACGGGCATGGTCGCGGGCGCTGACGTCCATCATGTTGATCAAAATGATAAGCGCGTCATTGCGCACACTAAGTTGATCGGCGCGGGCGAAACGACCTCTGTGACGTTTGCTGTTGCACAACTGAAAGCCGGCGAGCCGTATGTTTTTTTATGCACCTTTGCAGGCCATTCACCCATTATGCGCGGCACGCTGAGCGTTCAATAACCTAGCCTGCTCATCCAGCACTCTTTGCGCGCGGCTTCTCGTGGCGCGTTTCGGGTTTGATGGCTTGATGTTAGGCTCGGGGCCGAAAGGCCTTAAAATCAAGCACTACTTTATTTAGGTTCTACATCATGACTATTCGTCACACTTTGAGTCAGCTCGCACGCTTGGTCGCTGTCCTAACATTCAGCGCCGCTGGGTTCACGCTGGCGCATGCCGCCGACTTCAATGCGGGCCCGCTTGAAATCAACGATTTATGGGTGCGCGGCTCTGTACCGGGTCAAACCAACGGTGCAGGCTACATGCAGATTAACAATCCCTCTGGCACAAGCGATCGCTTAGTGTCAGCGCAATCTGAAGCCTCAACGCGCCTCGAACTGCATACAGTCCTGACCGAAAACGGCGTCGCCAAAATGCGCCAAGTACAGGGCATCGACATCCCCGCCAAAGGCTCAGCCAAACTTGCGCCTGGCGGCTTTCACATGATGTTCTTGCAATTGACTGGGCCGTTCAAACAAGGCGACTTAATACCCGTTGTCTTAAAGTTTGAAAAAGCCGGCGAAGTACGTGTCAACTTTACCGTCAAGCCCTCGACCTACAACCCTGGCAGCGCGGGCGAGCAAGGCCACGGCGGGATGAAGCACTAAGCACTAAGCACTAAGAATTAAGAATTAAGCGCTAAGTAATCTTACTGAGTGCTAAGTACTAGGTACTCCGCGCAGCGATACAGCACTTAGGCTGGCGCTGCGCGGCTACCAAAGATCGCAGACCCCACCCTAATTTCGGTTGAGCCTTCTTCAATCGCCAGTTCAAAGTCGCCGCTCATCCCCATCGACAGGCGCTCAAGCGAAATCCCTGCGATGCCCTCTTGCAGGGCTTGATCGCGCAGCTGGCGTAACTGTGAAAAACACTTGCGTACAGCGATAGGGTCGTCTGAGAGCACGGCCATCGTCATCAAGCCTTTGACGTGCAAGCTTGGATATTGCGATAGCTGCCGTAAAAAAGGCACAAGCTCTGCGGGCTCAAGGCCTGCCTTTGTGTCTTCAGGTGAGGTTTTAACCTGCACCAGTACGTCTAAGCTGCGGCCTTCTAGCTGCAGGCGCCGCTCAAGCGCCTCTGCCAGCTCAAGCCGATCGAGTGACTGCAGCTCGCTCGCATAGCGCGCCACCTCTTTGGCCTTGTTTGTTTGCAGGCTCCCAATTACCACCCAATTGACATTGCAGTCTTCTAACAGCGGCGCCTTTTGCGCGACCTCTTGCATGCGGTTTTCGCCAAACCGAGTGAAACCCAACGCCAGCGCCTCGCGGATCGCATGCGAGTCAAATGTTTTGCTCACAGGCAATAAGGCGACTTCGGCAGGGTCGCGCCCAACCCGCGCGCACGCGGCAGCCATGCGCGCTTGAATGCGACCGATGCGCAATGCCATCGTATCCGTCGACGTTGGTTGGGCTGGCGCACCAGGGTGCTCTGAATTTGAAGAAGTGCTCATGTTAGGTCGCGAAAAAACTTAAGGTTAAACGGCCGGCACTGCGGTCAAAGCAACCAAGGTGGTCAAGGCACTCGACGCAGTCCATAGAGCCGTTACATTCAATACACAGTACATCTTACGACAACGAGCCATAGAGGCACTTAATGCACCCGTTAAGTGCGTGTCTTTAATTTGGGGCAC
>JBIIWK010000239.1:0-5191 GCA_044338955.1 Burkholderiaceae bacterium | reverse complement strand
CGGTCGCGATGTGCTGGCGCGTGTCATCTGGGGTGCACGTGCATCGCTTTTAGCGGGCGTGGTGTCCGTGGCGATTTCGCTGCTCACTGGCGTCACCATTGGTATGCTGGCGGGCTTTTTAGGTGGCGCTGTTGATAGCCTGATCTCACGCGCAACGGATGCGTTTTTAGCATGCCCTTTTTTGATTCTTGCGATCGCACTCGCCGCGTTTTTAGGGCCTAGCCTCACCAACGCCATGATTGCCATTGGCGTATCCGCTTCGCCGATATTTGTACGCTTAACTCGCGCACAGGTCTTACAGATAAAAGTTGAGGATTATGTTGAAGCGGCCCGCGCGGTGGGTTGTCATCCGTTTCGGATTGCCGTGTCTCATATTTTGCCTAACGTGACCGCGCCCCTTATCGTGCAAGCGTCTTTGGCGATCGCCTCGGCAGTTATTGCTGAGGCGAGTCTGTCATTTTTAGGCTTAGGCCAACAGCCGCCAGACCCGAGCTGGGGCAGCATGCTCAACACGGCAAAGAATTTTATGGATACCGCACCCTGGATGGCCGTCTGGCCTGGCTTGGCGATTTTTGTGTTGGTGCTGTCGTTTAATTTGTTAGGTGACGGATTACGCGATGCGCTTGATCCCAAACATCGGTAAGGTCGCAGCATTCGCCCTTCTAAAAGCCATTTTTACCTCGATATGTTTCGCATAGTGAGCACTCTTCAGGGCCTCGGACGGGCGAACAAGTAGAAAATGGTGAGCAAATGTAATACTCTTTCACTATCAAACAAAAATTAACGAGACAGCTTTTATGAACCTTGGTCAACCCGCTTTTGTTGCCGCGCCGAATACGCCCGATCACGCCCTTGCCACCCAATGGCTCAGTCAGTTTGGCACCGCGCTTGCGCAGCTAAACAAGCCAGCTATCGCATCCTTGTTTGATGTCGACTGCCACTGGCGCGACTTGTTTGCGTTTACCTGGTCCATCACACCAAGTGAAGGTGTCGACGATATCGCGAACCTGATCTTGAGCAAGCAGCCAAGCGTCAAGGCGCGCGACTTTACGCTAGCCGCAGGCAGACAAGGCCCCCGTCGACTCAAGCGCATCGGAGTGGATGTGCTTGAAGTCTTGTTTCAGTTTGAAACCGACATCGGCCATTGTTTTGGCGTACTGCGCTTGTTAGCCAGCGATCCGTCAAAGGCCTTTCAGCTGCTCACAAGTATGAATGAATTGACAGGCTTTGAAGAGCAAACCGGCAAGCGTCGCCCCACAGGTGCGGCCTATTCGCGAAATTTTGGTGGCACCAACTGGCAAGATCAGCGCGTAGCAAGTCAGGCCTATGCAGACCGCGAACCAACAGTCTTGATTGTGGGTGGTGGTCAGGCGGGCCTAAGCGTAGCGGCCTCGCTCGTCTTATTGGGGATCGACACCTTACTAATCGACAAATATCCACGCATTGGAGATAGCTGGCGCAAACGCTATCACTCACTCGCCTTGCACAACATTACCGATCTCAATAATTTGCCACACTTGCCGTTTCCGCCGCACTGGCCTTCATACTTGCCTAAAGACATGCTGGGCAACTGGCTTGAAGTCTATGCGCAAACCATGGAAATCAATAACTGGACCAATACCGAGCTTGGCAGCGCCACGTACGATGAGAGCGAAAGTTGCTGGACTGCCGTGCTGCGCAACAATGATGGGACTGAGCGCACCGTGCGCCCGCGCCATTTAATTTTTGCAAATGGGCTGGTCGGTAAACCCAGCACACCTGATTTGCCTGGGCTCAAAGACTTTAAAGGCAAGGTGATGCACACCAGCGCCTTTACGAGCGGCGCCGCCTGGAACGGCAAAAAGGCCCTTGTGCTGGGTACTGGCACCAGCGCGCACGATGTCGCGCAAGACCTGCATAGCAACGGTGCAGACACAACGATCATTCAGCGCGGCTCAACCACCGTGGTGAGTATCGACCCAAGCTTGCACCTGACCTATGGGCTATACGACGGCATCACGATTGATGATGGCGACTTGCTTTCAAGTATCAACACCCTGCCTGTTGCCAAGCGCAACTTCAAACAAGTCAGCGCCCGGATGGTCGATCTTGATAGAAAACTGATCGATGGTCTAATCGCCCGCGGCTTTAAGTGGGACCAAGGCGAGGAAGACACCGGCTACCAGATGAAGATCCGGACGCGTTACGGTGGCTATTATCTAAACGCTGGCTGCTCAGATCTCATCGTGAGTGGCGACATTGGCTTGTTGCAATATGATCAGATCGAACGCTTCGCGCCTGAAGGCGCGCTCATGAAAGATGGCTCGATCGAGCCGGCTGATTTACTGATTATGGGAACAGGTTATTTCCCCCAAGAAGTGGTCGTCAAAGAGCTACTCGGCACTGAGATTGCTAAAAAAATCGGTCCGGTTTGGGGGATCGCACCCGATGGTGAAATGAACAACATGTGGCGTCGCACCGCGCAAGAAGGCCTATGGTTTGTGGGCGGCAGCTTTACTAACTGCAGAATTTATTCGCGCTATGTGGCTATGCAGATCAAAGCGATTGAAGAGGGGTTGATACCGCGAAGTTAACCTTTGGGGGCGATGCGTTTGACGCGTTGCCCGATTAAACTGTAAGCGTCGGCACCTATGTTTGAATATGCTAGACATTGTTAGGGCGTATCCCCATCACGAAGACCGTCTATGGTAGGTCTGCTCATCTTTAGCCCGTACGTCTTAATGTAATAAAGGCTTCGTCATGCTCACTCTCAGAAAATCTCAAGACCGCGGCTATGCTGATCATGGCTGGCTGAAAAGCTTTCACTCGTTTTCATTTGCTGGGTACCGCGATGCCGAGTTTATGGGCTGGGGTAATCTGCGAGTCATCAATGAAGATCGCATTGAGGCGGGGCAAGGGTTTGGCGAACATGGTCACCAGAATATGGAGATCATTAGCTATGTGCTCTCGGGTGAGCTGGCGCATCGCGATAGCTTAGGCAACGTCAAAGGCATCCCCCCCGGTGATGTGCAACGCATGAGCGCCGGGACTGGTGTGCAACATAGTGAATTCAATCACGCCAAAGGCCAACAGACTCACTTTTTACAAATTTGGATTTTGCCTAACCAGCAAAATGTGAAGCCGAGTTATGAGCAAAAGACTGTGCCCGCGTCACACAAACAAGGCGCACTCGTTTTGATTGCCTCTGAACAAGGCGAAGACGATGCCGTCAAGATTTACGCTGATGCCAAACTTTATGCGGGCTTGTTCGATCAGGCTCAGACAGCGAGCCTTACACTTGACCCAACCCGTAAGGCCTACGTTCACCTGATCAAAGGCGAGCTTAAGGTAAACGATATCAGCCTAAGCGCGGGCGACGCTTTATTCGTCTCTGACGAAACTGCACTGACCTTAACAGACGGTCAAGATGCTGAGGTCCTGGTGTTTGATTTGGCTGCTTGAACAAGCCAGCCAACAAATACCATGTTGCGTCTGTACCGCTTTACACCCTCTACGCTATAGGCTCTAGGCTCAACACTTGAAATCCAAGCCATGTACTTGCGCCCAAGCGTGTCAGCTCGCATGGGCTGCATAGACTGGACCTGAGCCCTTAGCCCCGAAAATCACGCACGATTTTTCCGTGTGCAACAGCAGCCTGCTCATACTCTGGCTTACGCCAGGGCTCAGACAGCGCCTCAGCGTACCAGCGCTGCATGCTTGGCAAGCTCAGCATCCTGTCAACATACGATCGTGCGATCGGACCCAACTGCAAGCCGTAGCTTTGCACTCTGAAAATGACAGGAGCAAAAAACGCATCAACAATGCCATATTCTTTGCCGGCAAGATAAGGACCACCAAATTTTGCAAACCCTTCACGCCATAAAGCATCGATACGCTCAACGTCTGCCCGCAAGCCGTCGTCGATTTTTTCGAGTACCACACGGATCCCGCAATTCATCGGGCAGAGGCTACGAAGCGTCTGAAACCCCGAATGCATTTCGGCTGTTGCACTACGCGCCCAAGCACGAGCGGTCGTATCGATAGGCCAACAACCCGGATGTTGCTCAGCGACGTATTCGCAGATTGCGAGCGAATCCCAGATCAATAACCCATTATCTTCAAGGCAAGGCACTTTGCTTGTGGGCGAGAACGCTTTAAACGCTGACAGTTGTGACCCGATTGCAAAAGGCATCAACACCTCTTCGAACGCGATGCCGCGCGCTTGCAAGAGGGCCCACGGTCTCAGCGACCAAGACGAGTAGTTTTTATTTGCAATGTATAACTTCAACTTGAACCCCTTTTCTAGACGACCTGAGTCAATGACATCGAAAATTTAGTTTATATTGAAACGACTAAAGATTCTCTGACTCTATAAGAATACGAATCCGTTCATGCGCCTCATCCTAGCTGCGACCTTTGCCAACCTTCCCTTCGGTACGATTTATGCCTTCAGCGTGTTTCTGAAGTCGATGGAAGCCATGCTGTCACTGACTCGCTCGGATATGGGCGTGATCTTTGGGCTCTGTACGGTCATGTTCGCAACGGGTATGAACATCGCACCTATGGTGTATAGCCGGCTCTCGACTGGGGCCGTTCTGCTGATCACCTGTGTCACAGGGTCTTTAGGCTTGGCGCTGGCCTCACAAGCCCAAGGATTTTGGTCACTGCTCTTTGGATACGCCATCCTTTTCGGTTTAGGGGGAGGCGTCGCATTTACCACTGCCCAACAAATCGTCAACCTCGTGCCTACCAAGCATCGTGGTTTGGTCAATGGCTACGTTGTGGGTTTGTATCCACTTGGGGCGATGCTTGGTGCACCCTTGCTGGGCTGGTCGGTCGAACTGATGGGCTTGCGGCAGACCTTATTGAATTTGGGACTAGTCGTGCTGATTAGCGGTCTCATCGCAGTTTGGCTCACCGGCTTACAAAGCCACATCCCAAAAGCGAATGCCAACACCACCACTGCGACTAACCTTGAGGCAAACAGGCGGCAATCTTATTTGGGAATCACCCAATGGCCACTGTTTTTGAGAATCGCCATCGTATTTTTCTTAGCCGCATCTGCCGGCTTAATGGTCATGAGTCAGTCTGCCGGCATTGTTCAGTCTTATGGCGGCGGCACTCAGTTTTCGATCGGAGCGACCTCTTTCATCACAGGCATGATTGCTGCTGCACGTATCACCGGCGGCTGGCTGATGGATCGCTTTAGCCT
>JBIIWK010000238.1:0-5235 GCA_044338955.1 Burkholderiaceae bacterium | reverse complement strand
CGACACCGTGGCTGCAGTGAGCAAACTGTGCCAAGAGGTTGGTTTGTCGATACCGGTCGGTAAAGATTCGCTATCGATGCAAACGGGTTGGTCGCAAGATGGCGAAGCGCGTAAAGTGATTGCGCCGGTTTCGCTAATCGTGACTGCTTTTTCGCCTGTAGAAGATGTTCGCGCAACACTTACGCCACAACTGCGCACCGATGTGGGCCCGACAAGTTTGATTTTGATTGATCTTGGTGGTGGTAAGCAGCGCATGGGTGGCTCGATACTGACCCAAGTGTGTAATCAATTGGGTGAACAAACGCCAGACATCGATGATGCGCAAGCCTTGCGCACCTTCTTTGTAACGATTCGCGCGCTGGCGCAATCGGGCATCGTCTTGGCCTATCACGATCGCTCTGATGGCGGTCTGTTGGCAACGGTCGCCGAGATGTCCTTTGCGGGCCACACCGGTGTGTCGCTCAACATCGACATGTTGTGCTACGACTATAACGCGCAAGACTGGGATGCCTACAATATTCGCGCCGCACAAGTTGCAGTGCAGCGCAATGAATTGACCCTCAAAGCCTTGTTCTCAGAAGAGGCCGGTGCTGTGATTCAAGTGCCCACGCCCGAGCGCGATGCGGTGATGCAAGTCCTGCGTGCGGCAGGCCTATCCACCCATTCGCATGTAATCGGTTCGCTTAACACCACCGACACACTCGAAGTGTTTCGCGATGGCAACCGCATCTGGTCGCGCCCGCGGGCCGAGCTTGGCACACTCTGGAGCGACGTCAGCTACCGCATCGCCACGCGGCGGGATAACCCAGCCTGCGCCAAAGCTGAACTTGATCTTTGGGCAGACGCGACGGATCCTGGCATGTCGCCGCAAGTACAGTTTGATCCTCAGCACGATGTGGCGGCACCTTACATCGGCAAGGGTGCACGCCCACGCGTGGCGATCCTGCGCGAGCAGGGATGCAACAGCCAAGTCGAAATGGCCTGGGCCTTTGACAAAGCTGGTTTCGAAGCCGTCGACGTGCACATGACTGATCTTCAAGCCGGCACGGCAGACTTATCTAGCTTTAAAGGCTTGGTGGCGGTAGGCGGTTTTAGTTACGGCGACACACTCGGCGCAGGCGAGGGCTGGGCACGCAGTATCTTGTTCAACACGCAGTTGTCTGATCAATTTGCACAATACTTTGCGCGCACTGATACCTTTGGGTTAGGCGTATGTAATGGTTGCCAGATGATGGCAGCCCTAGCTACGATGATCCCAGGCGCCGAAAACTGGCCACGCTTTACACGCAATCAATCTGAAAAATACGAAGCACGGTTTTCGTTGGTTGAGGTGCTTGAATCGCCATCCTTGTTCTTTAAAGGCATGGCGGGTGCAACCATCCCAGTTGCCGTCGCGCACGGCGAAGGCTTTGCAAACTTCAGTCGTCAAGGTAACGCACAAGCCGCGCTTGCAGCGTTGCGCTTTGTGGATCACAAAGGGCAGGCCACCGAGGCCTATCCGTTTAATCCAAATGGCAGCCCCAGTGGTCTGACCTCTGTGACAACGGCCGATGGGCGTTTTACGGTGCTGATGCCGCATCCCGAACGTGTTACGCGCAACGTGATGATGTCGTGGTCGCCGCCAAGCTGGGGGCCCAATGACACAAAAGGTGCCTACACCCCGTGGATGAGGTTCTTCCAAAATGCACGGGTGGCAATCGGCTAAAGTGGATTGCTCGATTGGTTAAGTTAAGGCTCTCGACATTATGGGAGCCCCTTGCCCTGCATCGAAAACTTGAATAAGGCGTCTGAGCGATGGCGCTTTTAGTTTTTGCGCTGCCATCGGTTCACAAGGGAGACTCGTTTAGGGTAGAACTTTTTAATTTTTTGTGTGATTCAAAATCAAGCAAGTAGTCGTGGCATGCGCATACAGTTTGCCGTCTGGGCCCACAATGCGACCCTCTGCGGTGGCGACCTGCCGACCGACCTGGATGATCTTGCCAATCGCCCGTACTCGGATACCCGGAGCAGGCACGATGGCACGGGTCATTTTTACGCTTAAATCTAAGGTTGTGTAGCCCGTGCCTGCGGGCAGCATGGTGTGGATGGCGTTACCCACTGCGCCGTCCAAAATACTGGCAAACCAGCCCCCATGCACCGACCCCTGCACGTTCATGACACTTTCGGTGGGGTTGCCTTGCAGCGTGGCTTGCCCAGGTTCAAGCGACACGATCAGGTAGCCGCAGGTGGCGGCCATCGGGCCGTTTGGCAAGTCGCCGCGCATGACCGCCTGCATGACTTCCATGCCCGTCATTGTTGCAGTTTTACTCTTGTCTAACAGCCCGATCGGGCGCCCGTTGGGCATGCCGGCGAGTATTTTTTGTTCGTCTTCTAGCCATTGCGCCAGAGTGTTTTCAGTTGTCATGAGTCAAAACTTTGAAGAATTATGGTGGTTTTTGTTCAAAATCTGAGCAAATTGCGTTCAGACCGAGCAGGCTAGGTGCTTTTTAGCACTAGTTGCCTCTCAAAAGAAGTCGTTCGTCCATCGTATAATCACGCTTTGCGTTCGGAGCTTTTTATGCGTCTTATCCAAACTGCGCTCACCTTTGATGATGTACTGCTCGTTCCTGCGTTTTCTCAGGTTTTGCCGCGCGACACTTCATTGGTTACCCGCCTGACCCGAAACATCTCACTCAATATCCCCTTAGTTTCGGCCGCAATGGATACCGTGACCGAGTCGCGCCTGGCAATTGCCATGGCCCAAGAAGGTGGTATTGGGATTATTCATAAAAACCTCACCGCCGACGAACAAGCCAAAGAAGTCTCGCGCGTCAAGCGCCACGAATTCGGTATTGTGACGGATCCCATCACTGTTACGCCTGATATGAAAGTGCGCGATGCGATCGCGCTGCAACGTCAGCACGGCATTTCTGGTTTGCCCGTCGTTCAAGGTCGCAAGGTCGTAGGTATCGTCACCAATCGTGATTTGCGCTTCGAAGATCGCCTTGATGCGCCGCTCAGTAGCGTCATGACCCCGCAAGACCGACTCATCACCATGAAAGAAGGCGCAACGCTGGCCGAGGCGCAAAAGCTGATGCATCAGCATCGCCTCGAGCGTGTGTTGATCGTCAACGATGCTTTTGAGTTGCGTGGTTTGGCAACGGTAAAAGACATTGTTAAAAATACTGAACATCCTGCAGCCTGTAAAGATAGCCACGGGCAATTGCTTGTGGGTGCTGCGGTGGGTGTGGGCGACGGCACTGAAGAGCGTGTCGAAAAATTAGTCGCTGCAGGCGTTGATGTGATTGTGGTTGATACCGCGCATGGCCATTCAAGCGGCGTGATCGAGCGCGTGCGTTGGGTCAAAGCTAATTATCCCAAGGTTGAAGTCATCGGTGGCAACATTGCCACGGCAGATGCTGCGCGTGCCTTGCACGAAGCCGGTGCAGACGCTGTGAAAGTTGGCATTGGCCCAGGTTCGATTTGTACAACGCGTGTTGTTGCCGGCGTGGGCGTGCCGCAAATTACTGCAATTTCTGATGTTGCACGTGCTTTAAAAGGCACAGGCGTGCCATGTATTGCTGATGGTGGCGTGCGTTTTTCAGGCGATGTTGCCAAAGCGCTTGTGGCAGGTGCGTCTTCGGTGATGATGGGCGGTATGTTTGCCGGCACCGAAGAGGCTCCAGGCGAAGTTGTGTTGTATCAAGGGCGTTCGTATAAGTTGTATCGCGGCATGGGCAGTTTGGGTGCGATGGCTGACGGCTCGGCCGATCGTTATTTTCAAGACCCAGCGAATAATGCAGACAAACTCGTGCCCGAGGGTGTCGAGGGTCGCGTGCCCTACAAGGGCAGCGTGCTTCAGATTATTTATCAGCTGGTGGGCGGCGTGCGTGCTTCGATGGGGTATTGCGGTTGCGCCACAATCGAAGAGATGCGTACTAAGCCAGAGTTCGTACAAATCACCTCGGCCGGCTTTCGCGAGTCGCACGTGCATGATGTACAAATTACTAAAGAAGCTCCTAACTATCGTTCTGAGTAATTTTTGCTTCTTACTTGAGGGCGCTGGCTAGTGTGTCGAGCGAGCATTCTTAGCGGCTGGATTTCACGAGTCAATGACTCATTCTCAGTTCTCTAAATGTTCACTCTGATGACTTGAAAATAGTCATTGTCGAGCAGGGTTTATTTTTTTGCACCGGTCTCATGGCCGGTGTCTTTCATTTAGATATTTATACAGGTTAATGATATGCACCAGCGCATTTTGATTCTTGATTACGGCTCACAAGTGACCCAGTTGATTGCGCGTCGTGTGCGCGAGGCCGGTGTGTATTGCGAGCTTCATCCCGGTGATGTCTCGGCCGAGTTCTTAAAGAATCAGTTGTCGCAGGGGTTAAAAGGCATCATCCTGTCGGGCAGTCATGCCTCGGCCTACGACGAGTCATCGTTAAAAGTACCTGCTGAAGTTTTTACTGCTGGGGTGCCGGTGCTGGGGATTTGTTATGGCATGCAAGCCATGGCGCAACAGCTTGGCGGTGAGGTCAGTTACGCAGATCATCGTGAGTTCGGCTACGCCGAAGTGCGCGCGCGTGGTCATACACGGTTACTGAAAGATATCGACGACTTCACAACGCCCGAAGGGCATGGCATGCTCAAGGTATGGATGAGTCACGGCGATCAGGTGACCCGTTTACCCGAAGGCTTTAAGGTGATGGCGTCGACCGCGTCGTGTCCGATTGCTGGGATGGCAGACGAAGCCCGTAAGTTTTACGCAGTGCAGTTTCATCCAGAAGTCACACACACAGTGAAAGGCCAAGCCTTGCTCGAGCGCTTTGTGCACGAGATCTGTGAGTGTCAGGGCGACTGGACTATGCCTAATTACGTTGACGAAGCGATTGCACGTATTCGTGAACAGGTTGGCGATGACGAAGTGATTTTAGGGTTGTCGGGCGGTGTGGATTCGTCTGTTGCTGCAGCGTTGATTCACAAAGCGATTGGCGATCGTTTAACCTGCGTGTTTGTTGATCACGGTTTGCTGCGTTTAGATGAAGGCAAGCAGGTCATGGAGACCTTCGCTCAAAACATGGGTGTACGCATCATTCATGTCGATGCCACCGAACAGTTTATGGGTAAGCTCGCAGGGGTGTCTGACCCCGAAGCCAAACGCAAGATTATTGGTCGTGAGTTTGTTGAAGTGTTTCAGGTTGAAGCCGGCAAACTCAAACAAGCCAAGTGGTTGGCACAAGGCACTATATACCCTGA
>JBIIWK010000237.1:0-5257 GCA_044338955.1 Burkholderiaceae bacterium | reverse complement strand
TCAACGTGCCACCGGCGAAGATTGGCTGAGCCAAGTTGAGTGCAAGCTCAAAAAATCCGCCGCTTCCTGCCCAAAACATCTGGTTGAAGTTACTTGCAGTGCCGCCCAACGAACCGCTCAGAGACAGTTGCGGAAATCTGGTCGCACGCGCCACGCCGATCTGTGCGTTCGCAGCACGAAGCAGTTGTTCGGCGGCTTGAATATCGGGCCTTTGCTCTACCAGTTGCGAGGGTAGGGTCAGGGGCAGTTCATCCGGTAGCTTGAACGTTGCTAGTTCAAAGGCAGGGATGTCTTGATCTTGCGTGCGGCCAGCTAATACTTTTAATAAATCACGATTTTGCTCAAATTGTTTTTGTAATGGCGGCAGTAACTGCTTGACTTGCCCCAAGGCGCTCTCTTGTATTGAAAAATCGAGCTGTGAGGCATAGCCTGATTTTTGTTGCCGCTTGACCAGAGCAACAGCTGTCTCGTTGGCCTCGATCATTTCTTTTGTAATGTCAATTTGCTTGCGCAACATGCCGTCTTGAACGGCCGCAGCCACCACGTTAGACGCTAACGTGATGTAGGCAGCCTGCAACTGAAATTTTTGTGCGTCAGTTTGTGCTTGCAAAGATTCAACCGCACGCCGATTTAAGCCAAAAATGTCAGGCGTAAAGCCCACCGTCAATTGCGCGGTATGAAAATTAAAAACCGTCGAGCCATTGTAGGGTGCTGTACCGCCTTGGCTGGCGGGTGTACCTTGATAGGCACCGATGTAGTTTCCGTCACCTTGAACGCCTGGTGAATTGCCGCCTAAATTACCAGGCAATTTAGTGCGCGTTGGCATGTAGTTCGCTTGCACAGTCGGAAAAAAATACCCCTGCTGTGCGTAAACATTTTGCTGGGCAACGTTCAAAGCTCTCTGGGCGATTTCGATAGTCGGGCTGGCTGCAAAAGCCTGTTCGATTAGCGTGTTCAGGGCGGGCGAGCGAAAGAGCGTCCACCAGTCGTTGCGGATATTTACGCCGACTGCCAGGCGTTGATCGTCGCCCGACTGGCTGGTCGTGCGAGTGCTTGCGCCCGATACTTCAGTTGGGGTCCCGTAGCCTTTAGAGGCAGGAAGGTCGGGACGTTGATAGTCAGGGCCAACCACGCAGCCCGCCATCGCCGTGCAGACAAAAGCGGCGACTAAGTGCTTTGAGAAGCTGAGTTTAAGCATGGGTCGACGCACCTGTTTGCTCATCTAAACCTAAGAGTGCAGCGGCTTCATCTGAGGCATCTGTAAAGTGACCAAAGAGCTTGAGTGCGGCGGGCAAAATCAACAGCATAAAAATTGTTCCGGTCAGGATCCCACCCACAATGACACAGGCGAACGGCCGATTTGTTTCGCTACCAATATCTTGCGATAGTGCCGCAGGCAACAGACCCAGACCGGCCATCAGTGCCGTCATCAGAATTGGGCGCAAGCGCGATACCGCACCTTCTAAGATCGCTTCAGTGGTTGACTGCCCTTGACGAAGACGCATGATGACTTCTTCGGCCATGATGACGCTGTTTTGGACTGAGATGCCTGCCACCGCAATGAAGCCGACGGCGGCTGAGACAGATAAATTTAAACCAGCTAAGCTCAAGGCCGCTAGGCCGCCAATCAGTGTGAACGGCAACATCCCAATCACCAAGCTTGCCATACGTAATGAACGAAAAGCCCAAAACAGCAGCGAAAAAATTAAAAGGATTGTGAAGGGAATAATCACTGTCAGCCGCTTGGTTGCTCGCTGTGAGTTTTCAAATTGACCGCCCCAAGTTAACTCATAGCCTGGTGGTAATTTGACCTTGTCCTGGACCTTTTTTTGCGCTTCGGCGACAAAGCTGCCCTGATCGCGACCTAGTAAATTCATTTTCACAATGACGATTCGGGTACCAGCTTCACGTAAGATCCGCGAGGCCCCCTCTCGGACCTCTACCGAAGCCACGTCACCCAAGGCAAGGGTGCCTGAACCGTTACCAACCTGTGTGCCAGGAATCTCTAGTTGCAGTGCCGCGATCGCATCGATGCTATTGCGGTGCTCTCGGTCAATTTTTACGACGACATCAAAGCGCTTGTCATTATCATAAAAGCTGGTCACTGAGGCGCCCGACATCGCTTGGGTCACTAAAGCGCTGACATCGCTGATGCTAATGCCGTAGCGAGCTAGTTTGACCCGATCGGGTACCACCACAACTTCGGATTGACCGCTTAGTTTGGTGGCTTCAACATCGGTCGCGCCTCGGATATGTTCAATGACAGCAACGATTTCTGCGGCTTTTTCTTCAAGAATTTCAAGACTTGCACCACTGATCTTGGCAACGATTTCGCCTCGAAACCCTGACAAGGATTCTTCAACGTTGTCCTGAATCACTTGAGAAAAATTTGTCATGATTCCTGGGATGCCTGACAAATCTTTCGACATACTGCTGATTAAGGCCTCTTTGTTTGCGAAGCGCCACTGATCACGCGGTTTAAGGTCAACGAGGCTCTCAAGATTATTGGGGCCCTTTGGATCTGAACCATCATCGGGGCGTCCGACATGAGAAATCAGACGTGACACCTCTGGGTAGGCGAGCAGTTTCGCTCTGACAAGTCTTTCGATGTCTTTGGTGTGCTCAAGCGATGAAGAGGTGGGCAGGGTGATACTCAACCAGATATTGCCTTCGTCTAACTTGGGCATGAATTCACTGCCCATGCGTGTCGCAAGCGCAAAAGCGACGACGACCGGAATGATTGAAAGTAACAGAGCTTTGCGTGCGTGCCCCATGACCCAGACTACGAGTGTGCGATAACGCGTTTGCAGGCTGTCTAGCCAAGGTTTGTGCTTCTCAACCAAGGGGCGGTTACGTACGACGTAGGCCAGTAGGGTGGGTAAGAGCGTAAAGGTTAAGAGCACCGCGCCGATCAACGCAAAGGTTAAGGTTAAGGCAACGGGCGTAAAGATTTTTCCTTCAACGCGTTGAAAGGTAAAGATCGGTACAAAAGCCAGGATGATGATGGCCTTAGAAAACAACACAGGGCGCGACATGTCGGCGAGTGTGCGATGCACCGCATGCATCCGCTCAGAGATGCCCGCTTTTGAATGCGCTTCATGTTGGGTCGAACTCATCGCTAAGCGCACCATCAACGCTTCAACAATCACCACCGCACTGTCAATGATGATGCCAAAGTCAACCGCGCCAAGCGAAATGAGGTTGGCCGATACCCCTAAAGCATTCATCAAAATAAAAGCAAAGAGCAACGAGAGGGGGATCACGGTGGCGACGACAAAGGCTGCTAACCAACTCGATAGAAAAATCACCAGCACGGCGAAGACAAGCAAGGCGCCAACAATTAGGTTGTGAACGACAGTGTGAACGGTGAGCGTCACCAGTTCTGTACGATCATAGAGCGGTACGATCTTTACGCCGGCAGGCAATTTGGTTTGTAGTTCTACAATTCTTTCTTTGAGTGCTGCGTTTATTTTTGAAGGGTTCCCGCCTTTGGTCATCGAGACGATGCCCTCGACAATACTGTCCTTTTTGTCAAATGCCACGATTCCAAAACGAGGCCGCTCGGCCTCTTTGACCGTGGCCACATCCCCGACGGTGATGGATTGCCCTTGACGGGCGATGATCACAACCTTGCGGATGTCGTCTAAGGTTGCAAAGAGCCCAGCAGAGCGTACGACAAAGGATTCGTCTCCATGCTTGATGAGGCCGCCTCCAGCGCTGCTGTTTCCATTGTTCACAGCTTGGCTCAGTTGGCTGAGGGTGATTTGATGTTTTCGTAAAATGAGCGGATCGATCTCAATATGAAATTCTTTGATCGCCCCGCCAAAACTCACCACATCTGCGACACCGGGCGTCATGCGCAAAGCTGGCCGGATCGTCCAGTCTTGCAGGGTACGAATTTCGGTTTCAGATAAGCCGGGCGCATCGATCGTATAACGATAAACTTCTCCGACTGCAGTCGATAGTGGCGCTAGTTGGGGCTGGACCCCGGCAGGAAGATTGACCGTCGACAGTTTCTCGGTCACCTGCTGACGCGCGAAGTAGTTGTTAGTCCCTTCGCTAAAGGTGAGTGTGACAATGGATAGGCCCGTCATGGTGACTGAGCGAACATTCACCAGATTTGGCACGCCCGCCATTTCTCGTTCGATGGGTAAAGTGATGGTGCGTTCGAGATCTTCTGGCGCCTGGCCGGACATCTGAGAAATCACTCTGACCTGAACGTCTTGTACGTCTGGAAACGCCTCAATGGGTAAGTTGTTGATGGCATAGCCGCCAAAACCAATCAAGGCTGCGACTAACAGCAAAATAAACATTCGCTGTGTCATTGCAAAGACAATCAAGCGATCGATCATTGCTTTTCGCCAAGGCTGGCTAAAAATTCTGCTTCAAGTAGTAAGGCGCCTTTGGTCACTACGCGTTCGCCGCCGCTCAGGCCCTCGCCAATATAACTAAAGTCGACACCTCGCTTGATCGGCTTGACTTGCCTGAGTATGAAGTCGCCCGGCTGTTGTTCGACAAAGACGTAAGAGTAAAGGCCGCGCGTAATCAAAGCCTGGTTCGGGACACGTACCCCCTGGCCATCCGCCTGCAGCACTGAGGCGCGAACAAACATCTCAGGGAGTAGTTTTCCTTCTGGGTTATCCACGCGAGCGAGAACGTTGGCACGTCTCGTATTTGGGTTGATAACCTGACCAAGTTGGATGATTTTTCCGGTAAACGTGTGATCAGGAAAAGCATCGCTTCGTATTGCAACCAAGCTACCGAGTTTGACCTTGCTCAACAAAGACTCTGGTAAGTCAATGCTGACCCAGAGACGCTTTGGGTCAGTCACAACAAACAGAGGGGCTGCGAGATTGGGGCTAATTTCAAGGGCAGGGCTTGCAGTCCGTTCTGTGATCACACCTTGCAGTGGGCTTGCCAGGCTCACTTGCTGACCGACAATTTTTAGTGCGTGTGGGTTTAAATTTTTGATTCGTTGTTCTGCACGTGCAGTTTCTGCTTGGGCCTGAGCATAGTCAGCCTGAACGGCTTCCCAGTCGCGGGTTGAGATTGCTTCGCCTGGGACTAAGTCTTTTGCGCGCTTGACCGCGAGTTGCTTGCGCTTTTCGTCTGCGCGCGCTTTATTCAAATCAGCATAAGCGGTGCCAAAGTCGGGCGAGTCAATGACGGCTAAGACTTGCCCTACCGTGACTGCGTCGCCTGGCGCCGCTTTGAGTTCAACAATACGTCCTGAAAAACCAACTCCGATTCTGGCTGT